>DIUK01000161.1 GCA_002422995.1 Rhodocyclaceae bacterium UBA6160 | reverse complement strand
AACAAAAACAGCCGCGTTGGAAGACGCCGGACTGCATCCTTTATTTGCACAGTTTTTGTCTGATATCGCGATCCAGCGGCGTGCGAGTCCTCACACGCTCGCTGCCTATCGGCATGATTTATTGCGCCTGCAAGCGATTCTGCCGATGTCTGCAGATGTTGCCATGACGCGTGACGCATCTCCCGCCGATCTCACCACAGCGCATCTGCGTCGTGGCTTAATGCAGCTGCACGCCGCCGAACTTGCACCGCGCTCGATTGCGCGCACACTCTCTGCCTGGCGCAGTTTTTATGCCTGGCTAGTCCGCCGTGACGTTATCTTGCACAACCCGGCCGAGCCCTTGAAAGCGCCCAAACGTCCCCGCACCTTGCCCAAGGCGCTGGGCACGGATCAAATGGCCGCCTTGCTCAATGCCCAGCCTGCTGATGATCTGGAAACGCGGGATGCGGCGATGTTCGAATTGCTGTATTCCTCCGGCCTGCGTTTGGCTGAACTAGTGAGCCTTGACTGGCCGGGCGGTCTGGATTTAATCAATGACGAAGTCACCGTTACTGGCAAGCGGCAAAAAACCCGCACCGTGCCGCTGGGCAACCAAGCCAAAATAGCGCTCAGCGCGTGGCTGGCGATACGGCCGAACTACGCACCAGCGGATCAGCCCGCCTTATTCACCGGCCGTTTTGGCACGCGCTTGACCCCCCGCCAGGTAGAAAAACGCCTGGTGCGCTGGGCGCAACAGCAAGGGCTGGGCATGCAGGTGCACCCGCACATGTTGCGCCATTCATTCGCCTCGCATGTGCTCCAATCGTCCGGCGATTTACGCGCCGTGCAGGACATGCTCGGCCACGCCAGCATCGCCGCCACGCAGATTTATACGCACCTTGATTTTCAGCATCTGGCAAAAATCTACGACGCCGCACACCCGCGCGCGAAAAAAACCTGAAACACAATGCCTGCATAAAAAGTCGGCGCTGGCAGGACGGCGATCAAGCCATGGCGAAGGTCTTTATCGCGGCGAATACCGTGTGGTTACTTTTTTTGATACTGCTTTTTGCCAAACAGCACATCGCGCGCCTTATCGTCCGTTAAGGGCTTTCGTAAATCCGCCAGCACCGCCACGCCACGCTTGACCGCCGGTCGCTCGGCGATGCCGTCAAACCATTTTTTCAACGCCGGATAATCCGCCCAATCAATGCCCTGATTCTGCCAGCTGCGCAGCCACGGAAAGATGGCCATATCGGCGATTGAATAGCTATTCCCCGCAATGAAACGATGCGTTGTGAGCTGTTGATTCATCACACCGTAAAGACGCTTGGCTTCATTGGTGTAGCGATTTATCGCGTAGTCGAGTTTCTCCGGTGCGTAGATACGGAAATGATGCGCTTGCCCCAGCATTGGCCCTACGCCGCCCATCTGGAACATCAGCCATTGCAAAACCTCGAATTTCTGCCGGTCGCCTTTGGGTAAAAACTTGCCTGTTTTCGCCGCCAGATACAGCAAAATCGCGCCCGATTCAAACAAGGCAATGGGTTTGCCATCGGGCCCATTTTCATCCACCATCGCCGGGATTTTATTGTTCGGGCTGATCTTCAAAAATGCCGATGAAAACTGATCGCCCGCGCTAATATCGACCGCATGCGCCTGCCAGTCGCGGCCGAGTTTCAAACCGCATTCTTCGAGCATGATGTGCACTTTGTGACCGTTGGGCGTAGGCCAGGAATAAACGTCTATCATGGGTTATCCGTCATTAATGAATAAAAATACATCATGCCATACTCGTTCTATTTTCAGGGTAGTTATGATTAAACGATTGACTAAAAAACTCACACGCCAACTTTACTTTTGGGTATTGATCGCCACAATTTTCGGTGGCTTTTTGGGCTATGTGTACCCGGCACTTGGCACACAGTTAAAACCCTTGGGCGATGGTTTTATTGCCTTGGTCAAAATGCTCATTGCCCCAGTCATTTTTTGCACTGTCGTGTTGGGTATTGCTGGTTCTGGCGATGTTAAAAAAGTCGGCCGGGTGGGCGGCAAAGCCTTGCTTTATTTTGAGGTAGTTTCTACCTTGGCGCTGGGTGTGGGTTTGCTGGTAGTGCATCTTATTCGTCCGGGTGAAGGCTTTAATGCCTCTCCGCAATCCATGGATAACACAGCGGTTGCCGCTTATGCAAAATCAGCTGCGGAACAAAGTACGGTTGAGTTTTTATTGCACATCATTCCCAAAACATTTTTTGACGCATTTACTAACGCTGGCAATTTATTGCAAGTATTGTTGCTTGCTATTTTGTTTGGTTACGCCATTGTTCGCCTGGGCAAAGTCGGTGAGCCGGTGCACCGCTTTATTGAAGACGCGTCCCAACTCTTTTTTGCCATGATGAATGTGATCATGAAGTTCGCGCCAATCGGTGCCGGTGGGGCGATGGCGTATACCATGGGCAAATACGGCCTTGCTGCGCTAAAGCCGCTGGCAGCACTAATAGGCAGTTTTTACCTCACCTGTCTGCTGTTTATTTTTATTGTTCTGGGCAGCATCGCCGTCGCCACAGGATTCAGTATTTTTCGCTTTATCTGGTATCTCAAAGAAGAGCTGCTCACCGTGCTGGGTACGTCTTCTTCTGAGTCTGCGCTTGTGCCATTGATGAACAAGCTCGAACGCATGGGGTGCTCAAAATCTGTTGTTGGCCTGGTGGTGCCTGCGGGTTACTCTTTTAATCTGGATGGCACGAATATTTATCTCACCATGGCTGCGCTATTCATTGCACAAGCGCTCAATATCGAGCTTACGATCATGCAAGAATTTATGCTTCTGGGTGTCGCCATGCTAACGTCCAAAGGCGCTTCTGGCGTGACGGGTGCAGGGTTTATTACCTTGGCGGCAACGCTCGCTGTTGTACCATCTATTCCCGTTGCGGGTCTGGCACTGATTTTAGGTGTTGATCGGTTTATGTCCGAAGCCCGCGCATTGACAAACTTTATTGGCAATGGTGTGGCTACTGTAGTGATCGCTCGCTGGGAAAGAGAACTAAACCATGAACAAATGGCGGCGACACTCAAGGAGATAGGTTAAAAAATAAATTGCGGTTGAACGGCATCATCTGAAATTCACTAAAACAAATGAGGAGACCATCATGATCTACGCCCCACCCGGCGCCGCTGGCGCTAAAGTGACCTACAAGTCGCGCTATGAAAACTTTATCGGCGGCCAATGGGTCGCGCCCGTTAAAGGCCAATACTTCGATGTCATCACGCCGATCAACGGTACTGCTTACACCAAAGCCGCACGCTCGACTGCGGAAGATATCGAATTAGCGCTGGATGCCGCCCACGCGGCAAGCAGCGCCTGGGGCAAAACGCCGCCGGCCGACAGAGCAAATATTTTGCTCAAGATTGCCGATCGCATTGAAGCCAACCTTGAGTTCTTGGCCTATGCTGAGACAGTGGATAACGGCAAGCCGATTCGCGAGACGCTGTTTGCAGACATTCCGTTAAGCGTTGATCATTTTCGCTATTTCGCTGGCTGCGTGCGTGCGCAAGAGGGCGGCTTGAGTGATGTGGATGAAAACACTGTGGCGTATCACTTTCAAGAACCACTCGGCGTTGTCGGCCAGATCATTCCGTGGAATTTCCCTATTTTGATGGCCGCATGGAAACTTGCGCCCGCTTTGGGTGCAGGTAATTGCGTGGTGTTAAAACCCGCTGAATCCACACCCATCAGCATTTTGCTGTTGGCTGAACTGATTGCTGATTTGCTGCCGCC
>DIUK01000019.1 GCA_002422995.1 Rhodocyclaceae bacterium UBA6160 | reverse complement strand
GCACATCAATCTGCACAAGACCTTCGCCATCCCGCACGGCGGTGGCGGCCCCGGCATGGGGCCGATTGGCGTCAAGGCGCATCTGGCGCCCTTCCTGCCGGGGCATGATTTGCAGGGCAACGAACAAGGCGCCGTTTCCGCCGCCCCCTGGGGTTCAGCGGCCATCCTGCCGATTTCCTGGATGTACATCACGCTGCTCGGCGCCAGCGGCGTGCAACGCGCCACCGAAGCGGCCATACTCAACGCCAACTACATCGCCGCGCGTCTGGCTACGCAGTATCCGGTGCTGTATACCGGCAAAGCGGGACGTGTGGCGCACGAATGCATCCTGGATATACGCGCCATTAAAGCCGCCACGGGCGTGACCGAAAGCGATATCGCCAAGCGTCTGATGGACTACGGTTTTCATGCGCCGACGGTAAGCTTTCCGGTAGCGGGCACGCTGATGGTGGAACCCACCGAATCGGAAAACCAGGCCGAGCTCGACCGTTTTTGCGATGCGATGCTGGCCATCCGCGAAGAAATCCGCCGTATTGAGCGCGGTGAATGGCCGCTGGATGCCTCGCCCCTCAAGCACGCGCCGCACACCAGCGCCGACCTGGTCGCTGAATGGGCGCGGCCTTACTCACGTGAAACAGCCGTGTTCCCGCTGCCCTGGATCGCGGCCAACAAGTTCTGGCCGTCGGTCAATCGCATCGATGATGTGTACGGCGACCGCACGCTGTTCTGCGCCTGCGTGCCGATGGATGAGTTCATAGCATAAGTCTTGTCCCTTATCGGGAACCATGTCATACAATCCCCATCCAACGACTTTTATCGGAGCCATCTCATGACATCATTGCTGCGCATTATTTCTAGCTTGATCTTCACCACATTAATAGGCACAACGGCTAGTTGTGCGGGTGACGTGCAATCTGGCCGAGACTTCACAGTGATTGATCAGCCACTCGCTGTACCTAACGACAAAATCGAAGTCGTCGAGTTTTTCTCTTACGCCTGCTCACACTGCAAAGAATTTCATCCGACACTTGATGCCTGGGCAGCTAAGCTCCCGAAAGATGTCACATTAAGACGCGTGCCCGTCACCTTTAATCGTCCACCTTGGGCACGTTTATCACGCTTATATTTCACTCTGGAAGCAATGGGGGAACTGCCCCGCTTGAATGGTGCAGTATTTACCTCATTACATGATGAGCGCTATGTCATGAATAGCGATGAATCAGTAGTCGAATGGGCGGTTAAGAAAGGACTTGATAAAAATAAATTTAACGCCTTGTTCACTTCGTTCAGCATCCAAAATCTGCCCTCACGTGCCGACCAAGAAGCTGCCACTGCAGGCATTCGAGGCGTTCCCAGTCTGGTTGTTGATGGCAAATACTTGCTAAATAACGAAGCGGCAGGCAGCTACCTCGGCTTACTGAATGCAGCTGACAAACTAATTATCAAAGCCCGCACAGAACGCAGAAAAAAATCCAAATAACCCAAACAATGTTTCGACAAACCACTCAACAACAACGCAATTTGCGACACACACAGATTGTCTTGATTGGCGCAGCGGCTTTGGGTTTAGTCCTGGTTGGCATCCTCCTGGCACACCAACTCAACCTGGCCGCTTGCCCGCTATGTATTTTGCAACGCATGCTGTATCTGGTCATTGCCTTGAGTGCGAGCATCGCGTACTTTCTCGCTCACCACGCAAAATCTTCGCGTTTGGCAATACTGCTAATGGGCTTGGCAGCGTTCACGGGGGCGGGCATCGCTGCTTATCAAACCTGGCTGCAACGTTTTGCAGCTGATACGAATTGCGCTGCTAATCAACCCTGGTGGGAACGTTTCGTTTATTGGGCAGGCGAGAAAGCACCTTGGTTTTTTGAAGTGACAGGCTTTTGCTCAGACGCCGGCTGGAAACTTTTGGGATTATCTATTGCTGAATGGTCACTGTTGGCATTCAGCATATTCACTTTTTTAACCCTGCGTTTATTGCTCAAAAAATCAAATTAACCGGTAGCGAATAGTGAATAAAGTGATTTTTATTGCAGCACACAGCGCTATCACTATTTAAGTGCTATTTAAGCTTTAATTCGTAACTCACCTTCAACACCCTGCCACTGCTTTGCCTCATCAGCTAATGCTGATGCGGTCAAAGGTAAATTTGCCAGACCACCGTCAGCAAATATCAACTGAAAGCCCGATTTAGTAAAACGGATTTTCATCGTTGGCAGCGGCAAGTCGTCACGCACCCTATGCAGTAATACAGCGATGCGCAAACAGCAAATCAGCGTCCATTCGGACGCATCTTTTTCCAATGAGTTAGCGCGCTCCAATTTGCCACGGTGCGCCAGTACAAGTTGCGACAAACGCATTTGATCGCGCCTGGAAAATCCAGGCATATCCGCATTCAACAAAATATACGCGCTATGTTTATGATAGCTTGAGTGCGCAACTGACACGCCAACTTCATGCAAACGCGCAGCCCACACTAAAAACTGCGCATCAACATTATCTGGCTCCTCCGTTGCAGGAACCAGTTGATGCAATAAGTTCAACGCAGTATTTGCCACCCTGTTCGCTTGGCGGCTATCTACTTCATACCGCTGCATAAATCTATTTACCGTGACTTCACGCATATCGTCGTGGTGGTAACGGTCTAATTGATCGTACAAAACCCCAAGACGAAGTGCCCCTTCTGAAAAAGCCATGATCTCCAGATCAAACACATTAAAAATAGCCGACATGATGGCCAGCCCACCAGGTAAAACAGGTAGCCGATCAGCACGCAAGCCCTGCACGCGCATCCTTGAGGGGTCCCCCGCACTAATCAATTCAGCGCATAGACGGCTTAAACCATTACGGCTGATGCCTTGTTCAGACAACTTATTTTGTAACAGCAATTCCATAATGGCTTTTGCTGTCCCAGATGAGCCAATCGCCACATCCCAACCCAGTGACTGATAGGTATTTACTAGCGTTTGCAGCTCCTGGCTAGCGGCCAGCTCAGCCGCCCGAAAACTGCTTTTGCTTACCCGCCCCTGTGGGAAAAATCGCAAGCTATAGCTGACACAACCCATATATAACGACTCTAATGCAAGCGGTTCATTATTCTGACCAATAATCAGCTCAGTCGAACCACCGCCAATATCGACCACAAGTTGTCTTTGGGCTGGGTTTGCCAAGGTATGCGCTACACCAAGATAAATCAGCCTCGCCTCTTCTCTGCCAGAAATGACTTCAATGGGGAAACCCAGTGTCGCCTCTGCTGTCTGCAAAAACTCTGCCGCATTTTTAGCGACCCGGAACGTATTAGTAGCAACAGCCCTCACCGCATCAGGGGCAAACCCTCTCAGCCGCTCAGAAAAAATAGACAATGCACGTAATGCGCGTTGTTGAGATGGCTCATCCAGCAACTTATCTGGCGTTAACCCGGCAGCAAGACGAACCGTCTCTTTTAAACCATCCAAGGGATAAATTTGGTGATCAATAAGTCGTCCGACTTGCAAACGAAAACTATTCGAACCCAAATCAACAGCAGCAGTAAATTTATTTATCATCAGCCGATTTTAACAACGATAATCTTAGAAATTTATGTCACAAAACAGAAACAAAATTGGCACATAATCAGAACCCAAACTAAGGTCTGCACCATGAACTTATCCTCCCCTGCCATCAGTAATTTTCTGAATCGCGAACTCTCCCTGCTTGCATTTAACCGCAGAGTCCTTGCTCAAGCCGCCGATCAACGAATCCCGTTACTTGAACGGCTGCGCTTTCTATGCATTTTTTCTTCAAACCTGGATGAGTTTTTTGAAATTCGCGTTGCGAGCATCAGGGCAAAAATCAAGCTCGATAGTCAAGCAACGGAAGCCGATGGCTTGCTGCCTAAAGATGTTTTTCGTCATATCACGCAACAAGCGCATTCTTTGGTTGCTGAGCAATATCGACTACTCAATGACAATATCCTCCCTTCTTTGCAAAAAGAGGGAATCGCCTTCGTGCGTCGTAATCAATGGTCTGAAGAACAACGGCAATGGATTCAGAACTTCTTCCGTAGTGAAGTGATGCCCTTACTCACGCCAATCGGACTTGATCCATCGCACCCCTTTCCACGCGTTTTGAATAAAAGCCTCAATTTTGCCGTTGAACTAGTCGGCACAGATGCCTTTGGCAGAAACTCAGGTACCGCGATCGTTCAAGCACCACGTGCACTCCCCCGTATTATTCGCTTGCCACCTGAACTCTGCGTCGTAAAAGACAGCTTTGTATTTTTATCCTCGGTCATGCATGAGCATGTGGGCGAACTTTTTTCGGGGATGGAAGTACTGGGCTGCTATCAATTTCGCGTGACACGAAATTCTGACTTGTTTGTCGATGATGAGGAAATAAAAAACTTGCGCCTCGCCTTGCAAGGCGAGTTGCCACAACGGCACTTTGGTGATGCAGTTCGCCTGGAAGTTGCCGACAACTGTCCTCACGACATGGCCAGTTTTTTACTTCAGCAATTTGAGCTTGATCAAAGTGATCTTTATCGCGTGCCGGGTATCGTTAATCTCGTACGCTTGATGTCTGTACCGGACGAAGTCAATCGACCTGATTTGAAATACCCATCTTTTCAGCCAGGTATCCCCAAACTACTCACCAAACGATTGGATATTTTTAGCAATATTCAAAAGCAGGACATTCTGCTTCATCATCCTTATCAATCATTTCTGCCTGTCATTACGCTGCTGCAACAAGCCGCTGATGACCCACAAGTTGTCGCTATCAAAATGACAGTTTATCGAACCGGAACCAACTCCGTTTTGATGGAACATCTTTTGCGTGCTGCTCAAAAAGGGAAAGAAGTCACCGTTGTTGTAGAGCTAATGGCGCGCTTTGATGAGGAAGCCAACTTATCCATTGCATCCAGACTAGAAGAGGTTGGCGTACACGTTGTGTATGGCGTTGTCGGTTACAAGACACATGCCAAGATGTTGATGATTCTGCGTCGCGAAAGCCAGGGTTATCGCCGCTACATCCACTTAGGAACAGGCAATTACCACCCAGGCACAACACGTATTTACACAGACTTCGGCTTACTGACGTGCAACCCGGATATTGGCGACGACGTCAATGAAGTCTTTAAGCAGCTCACCGGGCTGGGCAAGGCAAATCAGCTAAAGCACCTATGGCAGGCACCTTTTTCGCTGCATGCGAACATGCTCGCCGCCATCCGTGCCGAAACTGCTGCCGCTCGCGCCAATCAACCAGCACGTATCATTGCCAAAATGAATTCTTTATTAGAGCCTGAAATTATTGACGCACTTTACGAGGCGAGTCAGGCGGGTGTAACGATTGACTTGATCATCCGTGGTGTTTGCTCCCTGCGTCCAGGCGTTAAAGGATTATCAGAAAACATACACGTCCGCTCTATCATTGGTCGCTTCCTAGAGCATCACCGAATTTTTTATTTCCATGCGCGTGGGGAACAAAAAATCTATCTTTCCAGTGCTGACTGGATGGAACGTAATTTCTTTCGCCGCATCGAAATCAGCTTTCCCGTATTGGATCCAAAACTCAAACGCCGCGTCTTAAAAGAAGGTCTGCAACCCTATCTTGCAGACAACACACAAGCATGGGAGATGAATAGTCAAGGCGAGTATGCAATTAGGCCAACCAGACGCGCTCGCTACTGTGCGCAAGAACGACTACTAGCGACCTTACAAACGCCAGTAATCAGCGAACATTAAGTCGCGACAAAGCATTCGCCGTGCCTTTTGCCGCATGAGCGCCCAAACGTTCAGCGAACTTTTCAGCAATATTCGACTCAGCAGTGAAGTCTCTGATATGTTCAGCCTTAATCACGTCACGTGCCACGCTATTTATAGTGCCATAACCATCAGCCAACCCTAGTTCAATGCTTTTGGCGCCACTCCACATCAAACCTGAAAACATATCCGGCGTTTCTTTTAAGCGCTTACCGCGACCGCGGCGAACGGCATCAACGAATTGAGCATGAATCTCACCTAGCATATTCACGGCATAGGCTTTTTGCTGCTGGGACTGGGGAGAGAACGGATCAAGAAAACCCTTGTTCTCGCCAGCAGTAATCAACCGTCGCTCTACGCCAAGTTTTTCCATCGCACCAGTAAATCCAAACCCATCCATCAACACACCAATAGAGCCAACAATACTGGCTTTATCGACAAAAATCTTGTCGGCTGCCACTGCCACATAGTATCCACCTGAAGCACAAATATCCTCTATCACCACAAACAAAGGTATTGCAGGGTAGGCTCTGCGCAAGCGTTGCATCTCGTCATTAATCATGCCTGCCTGGACCGGGCTTCCGCCAGGGCTATTAATCCGCAAAACCACACCTGCTGTATCTTTGTGTTCGTAGGCTTCGCGCAAAGAACTATTTATCTCCTCAGCACTTACCCCACCACTTTCCTGAATGACGCCAGAAAGATTGACCAGCGCAGTAAATTTCTGACCATCAACTAAATGCTTTGTCTCTCCCCAACCCATGGATAAAGACATCATGATTGCCAGAAACGAAAAGCCGAGTAACTTGAAGAAAATCCCCCAGCGTCGGCTCCGTCGTTGCTCGGCAATAACCGCCAAGGCAACATTTTCAAGCGCCTTTCGTTCCCAGCGGTCGTCCGCTGGAGGCAAAGGTTGTTGCTTAGCGGCTGGTTGATCTTCTTGCGACATGTTGCATCCTTAGAAAATGTGACGTTTTAATTATGCTGCTGACTGATCTCGTAAAGCGTCTGCCCAACAGTTAGGCGTTTCAAATAACCGAATTCGCTCCAGGCAAATGTGATCACCGTAGGTGGTTTTGTACACCTTGTCCAGAATTTGAAAGGCAATTCGAGCGAGGTTTTCAGCGGTAGGAACGGTATCCATCAGCACAGTCTTGTGGTTCGGGATAGTAGCCAAAAACTCAGCCACCGCATGATCTTCTCGCCATACTAAAAACGCATGGTCCCACACATCAACCACATGGGTCTTGGCAAGTGTTTTTACCTCGGAAAAATCCATCACCATGCCATTGTCTGATCGCCCTGGCGCATTTTTTATTTTCCCCGCAAGGGTTACTTCCAGCGCATAACGATGGCCGTGCAAATGACGACATTGACTTTTATGATCGGGAATTCGGTGACCTGCATCAAATTCAAGACGACGAGTAATTAGCATAAGAAAATAATTGTTTAATGACAATCATGCAACAAAGACAGAGTCTGCATTATAGTGAGCTTATGGGGTACGTCCCTCGCCATCTCGTTAACCGCTTCATCGAGAACACCTTGCTGAATGCTAAAAATGTCATTACCCCCTATTATTACGCCGTCTCATCAGCGCCGACTTTTCATATAACACCATGTCAAAAGTGCTACTGAATACCACCAACCACTCGCGCGATAGCACAGGCATGCGTTATGTATATCCCGTTCTTTCCCGTCGAGCAGGGGGCATCTCGATAGGCATCAACCTCAACCCCAACAATGCCTGCAACTGGCAATGCATCTACTGCCAAGTACCCAATTTGACCCGTGGTGGCCCGCCACCGATTGACCTTGATTTGCTCTCACATGAACTTAATGCGCTACTGCACGCCATAGCACAAGGCCAACTAACACTGTCGCCGACGACAATGTCGTCGCAGTCTGCTTTGAAGTCTACAGAGACATCCATCCAACCTGGAATAACCGAACTACGTGATATCGCCTTTTCTGGCAATGGCGAACCAACGAGTGCAATCGAGTTCCCAGTAGCCGTCTCACTTGTACATCAAATTTTGCGTACCCATGGCCTGGAAAATCAGACCATGCTACGACTCATCACGAATGGCAGCTTGCTGGATCGTAAAGAAGTGCAAGAGGGCATTGCACTGATTGGTCAAGCTACCGGTGAAGTTTGGTTCAAAGTCGATCGAGCAAGCCCCACCGCCCTATTAGAAATCAATGGCGTAAACCTGGCGCCCCAAACGGTCTCGCGCCGACTTGCGCGCTGCGCCAAACTCGCCCCGACTTGGGTACAAACCTGCCTTTTTACCCTCGATAACTCGCCACCAAATGAAAACGAAATTGAACAATACCTGAACTTGCTCAAACCGATATCAACGCAACTCAAAGGTGTGCACTTATATAGCCTAGCCAGGCCATCACTCCAACAAGCGGCATATCGGCTAGCAAGTCTTGATCAGTTTCAGCTGAATCAAATCGCACAACGCATTCGCCAACTCGGGTTGCTTTGCACCGTGAGTCCTTAATTCATTTACCGTCTATCTGATGTCTCAAAAAAAATCCACGCCATTCGAGCCAATTACTTTTTTGGCGTCGCTTTTGCCTCTTTTTTGAGCTCTTTTAAGAGACCAGGCTTGGCTGTACGAAGATACTCAATCACATCCATATCCTCGCGTTTGATTTTTTTAATATCAATATTCTCAACATAAACCAAGCGCACAAGCTCTTGCACAGGACGCGGCATATTGCGGCCATTTTCATAACGAGAACCACCGCTTTGCGTCACCCCCAAGCGCGCCCAAAACTGTTGTTGATTCAAACCCAGCTTCTGACGAATCGTTCCCACATCGACTACATCTTTTTTCGCTTTCATTTAAGTCTCCTTTGATGAAAATAAAAACCAGGAATACAACAAAAAAGAAATAGATCTACTCAATACTACCTGCCCATATAGCATACGCTCATGAATAATCAAACGAAATACCTCATGAGCCAACTGCAAAAAGAATTTTGACGTCAAGATAACGCCATCAATAAGCCAAACATATCTTGTATGATAGAATGCAGCCCACCATTGGAAGCGTGGCAGAGCGGTTGAATGCACCAGTCTTGAAAGCCGGTGAAGTGAGTTTTNNTGAGTTCGAATCTCACCGCTTCCGCCAGTAGCGATGGCACGACTAACGCACGATGTAGTGCTCTTGGCTTAACTTGGCTTATAACTTCTGAGCTAAACATGACTGTGGCCTAAGCCATGCAATCTACTCATCTACTCAATAATTGAGCCTAAAATAACCGAGGCTAATTAACACGCTGTGCTTTAGTCCAGACAAGCAACCCGGCAACAACAGCCATAGTTACTAGCAAGCATGTCATTTCACCAATGAGCATTCCGTTGCGCGTCTTCAATTCACTGACTATCTGCACTGCAGCACGTTCAAGCCGAGGTATCCATTGAAATCTGATCAATCCGGCTTTACGGTAATTAACGGCACACCAATTTACTTTGAACAAGCAGGTGAAGGCACGCCTATCGTTTTGTTGCACGGTCTGGGTTTAAGTGCCAGGATGTGGGATGCTCAATTCAGCCATCTGGCCAAACACTATCATGTCATTCGCTATGACCTGAGAGGCTTTGGTCAATCCTTGCCAACCAGTCCTACGACCTTCTCTCATGTCAAAGACTTAAAGGCGCTCTTGGATTATCTCAATATTGCACATACTCATATCATGGGTTTGTCTTTGGGTGGCAGAATTGCCATCGATTTTGCGCTGAAGTATCCAGCGCACGTTAATCGCTTAATCCTGGTTGACTCGGCTTTGGGTGGCTTCAGGTTTGAAGAAGCGTGGTATGAACAAATAAACGCCATTCTGCAGCTCGGTCAAGCCGGCAATATTGCCATGGCTAAGCGCTCGTGGCTAAATCACCCATTATTTATCCCCATACTGCAGGGCAATGTAACAACCCGTCAGCAATTTGAGCAAATCGCCGGAGATGATGCTGGCTGGCATTGGGTTAACCCAGGGCTGGAAGCTCCTCTAAAACCATCTGCCGCCACCCGCTTGAATAGTATCAAAGCTAAAACACTAGTTATCGTAGGCGCGCTTGACCTGCCAGACTTTCAGCAAATCGCCGCTGTGTTAGCGCAACAAATCCCTGATGTTCAAAAGGTTGAACTCGCAAACACAGGCCATATGGCCAATATGGAGAACCCTGAGCTCTTTAACGAAATTATTATCAAGTTTCTCGCCAGCCCGTAAATTACCCACCTTCGAGTAGAGCCACTTTACAACTGACCACCGTCTAACCCACTTGCGGCAAATGTCGTAATGATGTGCTAAGTGCCTCTTCCGAATAAGGGTGATCGTCCAACGCGCCATCAAAATACCGATCGTAAGCCGCCATATCAAAATGACCGTGACCGGTAAGGTTCACAAACAGCGTTTTCGCCTCACCTGTTTCCTTGCAACGCAAGGCTTCGTCAATAGCCGCACGAATGGCGTGATTGGATTCCGGCGCGGGAATAATGCCTTCGGCCCGCGCAAACATTACGCCCGACTCAAAAGTCGCTAACTGCGGCACGGATATGGCCTCAATCAAGCCTTCATGGTACAGCTGCGAGACCAGCGGCGAATTGCCGTGATAACGCAATCCCCCCGCGTGGATTCCCGGCGGCATGAAGTCGTGCCCCAGGGTGTACATCTTCATGATGGGCGTAAAACCGGACGCATCGCCATAGTCATAGGCATACAAGCCTTTTGTCAGACTCGGACAAGACGCTGGCTCCACCGCCACCAAGCGCACAAGTTTGCCGTTTTTGCCACCGGCCGCGTTATCCGCCAAAAAGGGGAAGGCAGCACCCGCGAAAGACGAGCCACCGCCACAGGGCGCAAAAACCATATCCGGCCAGTCGCCCGCTAAATCAAACTGTTTTTTAGCTTCGAGACCAATAATGGTTTGGTGCAAAGCCACGTGATTCAACACGGAACCCAGGGCGTAATTGGTATCAGCACGCGAAGCGGCTTCTTCCACCGCTTCTGAAATCGCGATCCCCAAAGAGCCTGGGTTTTCGCTGTCTTTGGCAAGATAATCGCGGCCAGTTTGTGTGAGGCTTGACGGGCTCGCGATGACTTCAGCGCCCCAGGTGCGCATCATGGAACGCCGGAAAGGTTTTTGCTGGTAGCTCACGCGCACCATAAACACCCGCACTTCAATACCAAACATTTGCCCGGCAAACGCAATGGAAGAACCCCACTGTCCGGCACCCGTTTCCGTCGTCAGCCGCCGAATACCTGCCTGGCTGTTGTAATACGCTTGAGCGACTGCCGTGTTAGGCTTATGCGAGCCAGCAGGCGAGACACCTTCATTTTTATAGTAAATCCTGGCTGGCGTGCCCAACAGTTCTTCCAGGCGCTTGGCCCGAATCAACGGGCTCGGCCGCCATAAACGATAAATCTCCCTGACAGGCTCCGGGATCGCTATCCAGCGCTCAGCAGATACTTCTTGCTCAAGAAGCGCCATGGGGAAAATCGCCGCCATTTTTTCCAGCGGCACAGGCTTGTTATCAGGTCCGAAAGTCGGTGCGGGGGGCTTGGGCATATCAGCCACCACGTTATACCAGTGCGTCGGGATATCCGACTGCTCCAAATTAAAACGTAGTGGCTCCATCAACGATCCCTCGACTCTGAATGACAAAAACGAGCACTTTAACCGAAAGCTTTAGCTCGGCATAGACCAAACCAAGCAAATTAAAACAACGCCTCGGCGATAGCCTTGCCCACCTCCTGGGTTGATGCCTTGCCACCCAGGTCTGCCGTTTTAGGCCCTTCTTCCAGCACCACCTCAATGGCACGCACAATCGCATCCGCAGCATCCTTGTGCCCTAGGTGATCCAGCATCATCGCACCCGACCAGATCATGCCGATCGGGTTAGCGATGTTGCGGCCGTAAATATCCGGCGCAGAACCATGCACAGGCTCGAACATGGAAGGGTAAGCCCGTTCTGGATTCAAGTTAGCGGAAGGCGCTATGGCAATCGTACCGGTACAGGCAGGGCCCAGGTCAGACAAAATATCGCCAAACAGATTAGAACCGACAACGACATCAAAACGGTCGGGAAAACGTACAAAGTGCGCCGTCAGGATATCAATGTGATACTGATCAGCTTTAATGCCCGGATAGTTGGCAGCCATAGCGCGAAAACGCTCATCCCAAAACGGCATGGTGATGGATATGCCATTGGACTTGGTAGCCGAAGTCAGATGTCGTTTTTCCCGCTTCATGGCCAAATCAAAGGCATAGCGCATGATGCGATCAGTACCGTGGCGCGAAAAAACGCTTTCCTGCACGGCAATTTCTCGCTCTGTGCCTTCATACATGCGGCCACCGGCAGATGAATACTCACCCTCCGAATTTTCGCGCACGATAATGAAATCAATATCGCCGACTTTACGGTTGGCCAGCGGACAAGCCACCCCGGGCATCAAGCGAACAGGCCGAATGTTGGCATATTGATCGAATTCACGGCGAATCTTGATCAACAGCCCCCACAACGAAATGTGATCCGGCACCACATCTGGCAAACCTACTGCGCCCAGATAAACCGCATCATGGTGACGGATCTGCGCCATG
The DNA here is from genome assembly GCA_002422995.1 of Rhodocyclaceae bacterium UBA6160. GTDB lineage: Bacteria > Pseudomonadota > Gammaproteobacteria > Burkholderiales > Rhodocyclaceae > Rugosibacter. The sequence continues at coordinate 4,201 of DIUK01000019.1, read as the reverse complement.
CCATCTTCCGGCATCATGCTGCCATGCTTCACGTAATAGTCGCAGCTCCACGGTAATTCATCATAAGCCAGCGAAAATCCATACTTTGCGGCAGCAGCATCCAGCACGCGCTGCCCTTCGGGCATCACTTCCTTGCCAATTCCATCGCCTGCAATGACGGCAATTTTGTGTTTCTTCATTGTCTCTTCCCGTTAAAAATTACTTGGCGTAGGTATCCAGCACGCTCAGAATTCGATCAATGGCCACCAACGTCGGCACCTGTAAACCAAATTCGTTGGCTTTTTCAATGATTGGTTTGAAAATCCAGGGTGCTTCAGATTTACGGTGATGCAACACATCATCGTGCATGGATGTTCTGCTGCGAATACCTTTGGCTTGCAACTGCTGAGCCATCAGCATGAGTGAATCACAGGCATCATCAAAACTTTTCGCCTCGTGAACCTCTTTTAGCCGCGATAAAGGGGCGTAGAAGTTTTGTGGGGTATAGCCCATGCGGGTGTACACCGAAAGGATTTCATAGCCCAGCGTAACGTAATGCTCAGCCCCCGCCCTGACCACCGCGCCTTCGTTGAACGTCAGCTCAGGATTAGCGGGCAAGGCGCTAGCAGAAAAAGCCGAGGCGTTACATATCTGGCACAGCTTTTCCCACAACACTTGCCGAATGCAATTCACTGCCTTGGATGGCAAGCCTGCCTTATTCATAGCTGCAACGAGCTTTTCAGCGCGTGGACTCACTGTGCCATCCAGCTCGCCCGCATAAAAAGTAGTGGTTGCGGTAATGTGATTTACAGCCACGCCGGGCGACTCCAATGTGCCGCCTTCGATAATCGACACACCGAGTACTTTGGCTTCACCTGCCCATTCGGCCAGCAAGCTTTCTTTAACGATATTGTTTTGCAAGGAAACAACCGTCGCACACCGATCTTTTAACCGAATGGCATCCTGCAGCGCCACTGCGGTATCTTTGGATTTCACCGCCAGCATAAAGTAATCAAATTCGCCCAAGGCTTCATCGGGGTTTGTTACCGCCGTCAGGTTTTCCTTGATCAAATGCTCACCACGACGCTGACCGTAGATACGCAAACCATTTTTCTTAATCGCCTCAGCATGCGAAGGGCGCGCGATCAGGGTGACATCAACGCCTGCCTCTGCAAGATAACCACCTACGACAGAACCCAAACCGCCACCACCTAAAATACAAATTCTCATCACGCGCCCTCTAGTTCAGTTACACAAAAAATCAAGCCACGCCGAGTTCGCGCAGTTTGGCTGCAACTTGCTCAAAACGCTCGCGGCTTGGGCTGCGCACAGGCGGAATCACCGGGCCAGACTTGAGGCCAATCGCTTCATACCAGGCTTTTAATGTACCCAAGGCACCGGCATAAGTTGCCGTCGCCGCAATAGTCCATAAGAACTCTTCTTCATAATAAGTGCGTACGCCTTCCAAACCCAGCCAAGCATTGCGGGCTTCTTCGTGCTTGCCTTCAGCAGATAAACGCACGTAATCTTTGACCAGATGACGCTTTTTGCCATACAGCATGTAGGAAAGCTCGCCCCACAATACCTGGCCACCCACCCGTTGCTCGTCCAGCAACCAGTATTCGGAAGGTTCCATCACGATAAAGTCGGGTCTCATGATACGGCGCAGGCGTAATGTCACCGCACGATTCAGCTCGCCTTGCTTAGCGCCAATCACAGTATCAATATCGGCCAAACGATTCATCAAATCCAGGCCCATTACTTTGCCTGAGACGGGCGTGCGGTAGAGGCAAACCGCCAGATCAGAGCGATCAGTCACGTACTTGAACCAATCGAAAATTTCATCGTCGGCACGCAACTGAACAACCGGATTAATCACTTCTGCACCGTTGTAACCCAGCTTTTCCACAAAATTCATTTTCTCAACCGCAACACAAGCTTCCGGATCAAGAATGATGGTCCACAAATCCATCCGCCCCTTGGTCGCATCAGCCACCACCTCGTGATAACGGTTCCACTCGGCAGGTTTAACGTTCCAGCACTCGGAAATAAAGCCACCGACAACCAGGCCATCAATGCCCATGTCGACATATTTTTCAATGTTTTCACGGATGCCGGCTTCATCAAACTTGAAGTCAGGTGTGACGGGCGTTAAAGGGCACATATATAGTCCACGTACATTTTTCAGTGCCCATTGTTTTGCTTCTTTACGCGTAAATTCCATGGTGAAACTCCTCTTTAAAATAAAAGTGCCGACTTCATTGATCGACATTAAATACACGACAAATCAAACAACCCGGAAATACCTTCAAACACACCCACGTGCAAGCCAAAGCTTCATTCAGCCCGCCCGCAAGCTTTACTACTTGCAACCTGATTAAAAATCAAAGACTGATCGGTGAGGTTTTTACATCCACAAATTCAAACAAGCCTTCAACACCGCCTTCGCGCCCATAGCCTGATTGCCTCATCCCGCCAAAAGGCGCTTCTGGCGTGGGGCCCGTGCCGGTGTTACACGCCACGTGCTGAAAATGCAGCTCTTCCACAAAGCGTTGCGCACGTGCAGCGTCCTGGGTAAACAAATAGGCAGCCAAACCATACTCCGTATCGTTTGCTTTTGTGAGCGCATCATCTTCCCCGTTAAATTCCGCAATCGGCACCAGGGGGCCAAAGGTTTCCTCATTCCAGCAGGCCATGGTGCGATTGACACCTAAAACCGCCGATGGCGGGAAAAATCCGCCCCATTCTTTTTCCAGCGGCGGCGGCACAGCGCCGACTAACAACTGGGCGCCTTTAGCCAACGCATCGGTCAGGTGATGGCGGACTTTTTCATATCCCGCTCTATCCACCAAGGGACCGATGTCCGTTGCTTCATCCAGCCCATTGCCCAGGCGCAAAGCACTAATGCGGGCAACCAGGCGCCGAGAAAACTCTTGCGCAACTTGATGATCAACCAGGATACGGTTGGCGCAAACGCAAGTTTGCCCGTTACCGCGAAATTTATTGACCATTAACTGATCAACGGCTTTATCCAGATCCGCATCGGCAAAAACAATGAAGGGTGCATTGCCACCCAATTCAAGCGCGACACGTTTTACCTGCGCGGCACTTTTGACGATCAGCTCCTTGCCCACCTCGGTCGAGCCGGTAAAACTAATGACAGCAACATCAGGGTGCTCAAGCAATGCATCGGCAATCGCGGCTGCCGACCCTGGCACCAAATTAGCCCAGCCAGCGGGCAAGCCCACTTCTTTTTCCAGCAAGGCAAACAAAGCGATCATGGTCAGCGGCGTTTTAGATGCTGGTTTGATAATGCTGGCGCAGCCAGCGGCGAGCGCAGAAGACAGTTTTTTGGCGATCATGCCAATCGGGAAATTCCACGGCACAATCAAGCCCACCACGCCTGCTGGCCGGTAGAGCACGCGCCATGTGCAGCCCCGAGGCTGCTCTGCAAGTGTTTTGGATTCGAGATGTCCCATATTGGCGGCTGCATAAGAGAAAAATCCAGCCGCGTAATCCACTTCAGCGCGCCCCTCACGCCAAGGCTTGCCGTGCTCCAAGCAAAGAATCCGGCCAATTTCATCGCGATGTTTAACCAGCGCTGTAGCCACGCCCTCTAGCCAAATTTTCCTTTGTGCGATGCTGGGCGATGCAGCCATCGCTGCTTTAGCTGCTGCAATCGCACGCCGCGTCTCATCACCGCCCATGCGAGCCACTTCAGCAAGCGCATCTCCTGTTGCTGGATTAACCACCGGGAAAGTCTTGCCGTTATCTGCCATGCACCAATGGCCATCGACGTAACCACCTGCCATCGGCAGTAACGATGAAACAATCATAAGATTACATCCTCTCGAATTCGAAATACATTAACTAAGCACATCGGCCTATGAGGGTATTCGTTCTCCTGATTAGGCTCAACTCCTTGGACAACCCGGTTTTCCGGGCTATTTATAATTTATGATTCAATTTATCATTTACTTACCGAAAATGAACTGTTTTTGCATTTAGTTATCAAATACACCGTATCCACAACCTAAAGGAACTTGCATGAACACCTACACAACAGCCTCCACCCAAGTCAGCTCAAGCACCCAGCATCGCGTACTCCGCAACACTTATGCCCTGCTCGCACTTTCCATGTTGCCGACCATCCTGGGTGCATGGGTCGGCATGCAGATGCAGTTTGCTTTTTTCGCCACCAGCCCCATCGTTAGCTTCCTGG
>DIUK01000091.1 GCA_002422995.1 Rhodocyclaceae bacterium UBA6160 | reverse complement strand
GCAGTTCGTACGGCACGAACTGATTGAAATTCGCAACTTCTTGTCGTTGGCGGACCAGATTTGATCTTCTGCGGTTACAATGAAAGGGATCGGTGTGTGGCGCAGCCTGGTAGCGAACTTGCATGGGGTGCAAGGGGTCGAAGGTTCGAATCCTTTCGCCCCGACCAGTAATACCAAGGGTTTTCGGTTAGTCACCGGAAACCCTTTTCATTTCTATGAGCCCAAACTGCCTCATATTAGCGGGCTCAAAAAGTTATTATCGTCAATCAGACGTAACCCGCGTTTATGCTACTAGTGCACCGCTAGTCGCTGGTCCAATGCTAGTCTGCTGCCCCGCATGTTGTTCAGCCCCAGATCAGAATATCTCAATGACTGAAGCTATTTGCGTGTAACAACATGGATTCCGGCATGCTGGGTAAGGAAATGGCTTGGTGGGAAATAAGATAAGAATCTGTCTGTCGATAGATTTTTGATCTTGCTAAGGGGCGGTGACTATAGAAAATTCAGCGAAAATAACGTCGCACAAGGCCAACCATTACGCCGTAGATTTCTAGCGCATCTTTGGGGCGGATGATAGAAAATGCTTTGTTATGAGGCTTCAATACAAAGCTGTTTTTTTCTTTGGCGAGTTCTTTGAGGGTGAATTCGTCATCCACGACCGCGACGACAAAATCACCGGGATGAGCCGTTTTATCGCGTTCAACCACGGCCAAGTCGCCATCATTGATGCCTGCATCTGTCATGGAGTCGCCCTTGACAGGGATCATGATAGTCGCAGAAGGTTTTTTTACCAGATAGTCGTCAATCAGGAACAGTTCACCTTGCATAGGTTCGATCATCTCTGGCGAACCGGCGCGAACGGCACTGGTGGCTAGGGAGCGCTGAAAGAAGGTCTTGGTCGGCATCCAGGCGTCGTTGTCTGGTGTGCGGATAATGAAGCCGGCACTGGATAGGCGTTCCAGCAACTTTTGTGCGGCGGTTTTGGAAAAGCCGATTAACTCGGCTACGCGCTGGTGGGAAGGGATTCGGCGCGCTTCGGCATAGTAGTCGCGCAGTTTATTGAGATATTCAGCATCGCGATCGGGATAAGCCATGATTCGCTCCATAGTGTTCGTATGGATACTATAATAGTGTTCGTTTGATCACTAGTCAATAGGGCTAATAGTTCAGGCCGCCACTTGAAATGTTTTGGATTTGGCAATTTTTAGCCAGGGTACAGCCAGGGTGATCAGTGCTAATGGAAAGATGGGGCTCAGATTAAAGATCTGCCAGCCACGCGTGGTCACTAAAAGCCAGAAGCAAAAGAAGTCAGTGCAAGGGTTGCAAAGACAAAGGAATATAAAAAGAAGGGGGATATAAAAACGCGGCAAATGTTATTTGTCTTGATGCTGATCCAGATAAATGACGCGAGTTTTTCTTAAGGCTCGCGTTAGAGCACTTTAGCGCCGTCTTACCAGCGCCGACTTTTAATGTATTGGCTGGATAGTTAGCAGTACTCAAGAATCCAGAAAGCGCTGATGAAGTCTTTCGCTAGACGCAGGACAAACGGTAAGTTATGAGCTCGGTCATGGTGAGTCCTTTGAGCCTTTTTGCTACGCCCAAGAGTGCCTTAACGGTTCAGCATCACTTGGGCGGGGGCACTCAGGTTGGGCCGCCTTGGCGAATCCAGTCGGCAAGATCCCAGTATTCCCGCCAGTGGGCGATCTTGCCTTCTTCGGTAAGTTCGAATACACCGCTGACGGGCAAGTCGAGCTTGCCGCCATTTTTGAAGCGGAAGCGATCAACGCGTTCGGTAAAGACTACGTGACCGTTTGCGGCAATGTTCAGAATTTCAAAAACCAGACTATCGAGTGCTGGCCAAAGAGGAGCGAGAAAATCACCAATAGCCTGATGGCCTTGCAAGGGTGCCCAGGGCAAGTTGTGATAGATGCCGTCGTCGGTGAAGTAGGGGAGCAGGGCGTCGTTGGACAGCTTGTTCCAGTCAGCACAAAATTGCTGAACGATCTGTGTATTGCGTTGTTCTGTCGGGTTTTGCATGTGGATATCCTCTGCGTTATGTTGTTTTTAGTGGGTGGATGATAAACGTAGAGGCAGTTCGTGCGCAATGGCATGACACACAAGCAGGTGGTCAGAAAAAAATTACGGTTTGATTAATACCTTTAACGCGCCATCTGTTTTATTGAAAAATGTGGCAAATGCCTGGTCAATATTTTCTAGCGCAAAGTTGTGTGAAAAGTACTCTTCAGGGTGAATGATGCCGCGCTCCATCAGCCGCAGAGCTTCCCAGAGATAAGGTTGCACATTGGCAAAACCGTTCATGTGGAGCGTGATGTCACGCAAAAACACATCCGCCAGATTCAGGTTAAACGTATCCGCACAAAACACGCCGAGCGCCGCAATGGTGCCGCCGGGACGGATAAGATCCAGGCTCATTTGCAGCGTTTCAGGCAAGCCGACCATTTCAATAATCTTGTCGAACCCGCGTCCCCCGGTGGCTTGCAGTGCGTGCTCTTTCCATCCTTCTTGTGCTGTGTTGAGTGTTTCGGCGCCTTTTTTCTGTGCAACAGCCAGTCGCTGTGGCAGGGCATCGATGGCAAATAATCGTCCGGGGCCGCGCTGCAGGGCAATATCCATGGCCATCAAGCCGGTGGGGCCGCAGCCGATAATAGCGACGGTTTCACCTGCTTTAATATTGGCCAGTTCATTCGCGATGAGTGCTGCAGGCAGATTGCACGACAGCGTGATTGCTGCGCTATCGGAAATTTCGCGCGGCACTTTGATGGCATGTCCATCAGCATAAGGCAGCACCAGCGTTTCGGCATGCGTGCCATTGATGTTGCCAAATGGCAGACCAAAACCATAGACCGACTTGTGAGTTGTTTCACAATGCGCAGTTTGGCCGACCTGGCACATATAGCAATCGCCACAGGAAACAGAGTAGCCCATGCTGATGCGATCACCCTTTTTGAAACGGCCAACGGCTTTGCCTATGTCGAGCACTTCACCAATCAACTCGTGCCCGGTTTGCGATTTTCCTTTTTCCATGATGCCATCCAACGCGCCACGATACAGATGTAAGTCTGAACCACAAATAGAGGTGGCATTGACCTTAACAAGGACTTCATGATCCGCTTGTAAGATCGAATCCGGGATGTGGGTGCATCGAATATCCTGGGGTCCAAAATAGACTGCAGCTTTCATGGGTTGTCCTTGTTAAGTTAAGTGGTTGGAATGCGTTGATTACAAGCCCAGCGAGCGTTGAAAATCATGCCGTCCCTGGGTGGCGGTTGCGGCCGCATCAGGTACATCGGGCAGCGCGGCGCAAAAGGCTTGTGTGGCTTTCTCGGCGAGTGGCTCCCATTTGGCAATCCATCCTTTGATGACTTCTGCATTGCCTGGTTTTTCCAGCGTCATTTTGACGAGTGCTGTAACCCAGGTTCTGTGACGAGTGGCATCCAAGAGCTGATTATCAGTGAGCATGCCAAGCAGGGTGTCGCCGTTATGACGTGCGACATCACCAAATTTGCGCAACAAGGTTTCTTCAATTGCTGGCTTGGCTACCAGATTCAAAGCGACCAGCGCTTCAGCCCAATCCCACGTGGTGAGCACTTTTTCCATCAGCTCGCGAAAACCTTGCCAGGCGGGATCGGTTTCCCAGTATTTGCGCTCGTCTGCACCAAAGCCTTTATCTGTAAAGGTGAGCGAGAGTTCTTTGGTGCGATAAGCCGTATGACTGAGCCAGCGCAATGAGTCTGCGGACTGAAATGCAGCGCAATTGGTAATGGTGCTGGCAGGTGACATTTGCTGAATGTAGGCAGAGGCCATTTGCAGGGTATGGAACAAATAGCGCGCTGGAGTATATAGGCGAGCGAGAGTGCCTGCCCATTGTGGATCCAAGGCTTTGTCATGCTCACGCTCGTTGAATTGGTTAAAGAGACCTTGCACATAGGTTTCCTGACCATCTTGCAGCATGTTGTAGGTGCGATAGACTAATTCATATGGATCACGAAAGGCGTTCCAGTCGTCATGCTTGAGTGCGGTTTGGTCGCGAAACTTTTTGTACCACTGATTCATGGGTATGTTCGGATCCAGATCATAAGGGGCGCTGGCATCGCGTGTGTTGTACAAAATATTGACCGAAACAATTTCGTACTCGCTGGGTTTACGCCGGCGTTTAGCTAAATGGCTCCAGGTTTTGAGTGGCTTTAAAACGTCTGCTTCGCTCATGAAAGTCTCCTCTTCAGATTTTTATAAATGTTTGGCGTGATAAAAACGAATGTAGTCCACCTGGGTATCAATGCGGCCTGAAAAGGAGGCAAGATCCAGTTCGATTTCGTTCATGTTGAATGATCGTCCCAGCATTTCTTCAATGGTTTGGCGCTTAATGATCATTTCGTCATCGGTTTGAATGCGCAAGTAGGCTACTTTGTCTTCAATGGTGATAATTTTGTCCGGGTTATCAACTTCAGCCGCTTCAAACACGGCTTGTGCTAACTCGCCCTGACGCATGACGGGGCCAACCTTGTTGTTCATTACGGCGTCATGCGCTGGCGGGATGGATGGTGAAGTCATTTTTATCTTTCAATAGCGAACAGTTAAAAAATGGTGAAGGTTCAAATATGCGAAAACTCGGGCGTAATGCCTTCGGTGTCAATGAACACATCTTCTCCTTCGATACGCACGGGGTAGGGTACTAAACGGCTGTCATCCGGGTTAATGCCACGCCCGGTTTTGGCGTCAAAAACCCATTGGTGAGCGCGGCAAATAAGGGCTTTGCCATCAAATTGACCTTCGATCAGCAAAATATCCTGATGCGGGCAAATGCCCTGATAGGCGATGATGTCGCCACCTTCAATACTTAATACCAAGACTTCGTGCCCATTGACCTCAAATGAGGCCATTTCACCTTCCCACAGATCATCTAGCGTGCAAACTTTTTCAAAGGCCATGGCTTATTCCCAAATCACTTCAATGCATTCCATCGGTTTCAAGTCTGATTCGCTGACTTTGAGCGTGCGCGGAAATGCTTCCTCTGTGCCTTGGCGACGAACACGCATCACATGGCCAGGACGTGCTGCGACGCGGCGTCCAACTGAATGGTGGGCTGCTGCTGCGGCAACTTCGTCCATGGTGTTGTCGGTATCAACAGGTAATAATTGCAAGACAAAATCCCCTTGGAAATTTGACGTTAATGGGAATAAAGCCATGAGTGCATCCTTTCAAAAATAAGGTTTCTGATGTTTGTCATGGAGCGATTGACACGAAGGGCTTATTGAATGAAGCGCAAGCTTGTGTCGACTGGCATGACGGCTATTGGTCAAATAACGGCTTAATCAGGCCGCATCTTTTTGTCGATCAGTGCGGATTTTTTCTACCCAGGCGTAGTTATGCGCATCGTCTCCAATTTCGCCCGGTTCGAGGCTCATGTACTTCAAGCCACCGGCTAAGTTCATTGGCTGAACCATGCCGGCTAAAAAACGATCAATGAGTGACAGATGGCCTGCATAACGCTCCGGCTCTTGTTTAAAGCACCACTGACAGCCTTCAGAGCAGAAGTGATATGAGCGACCTTTGTATTCCAGCGGGAAGTCGCGTACTTTCCAAGCGGGGCCTGGTGTCGCGTTAATTGGTAATTGGCACATATTGCATACTACGGGCAGCGTTTCGGGATAGGAGAGTTCTTTTTTTCCGGCCAAGAGATTGTCAGTGATGACATCCCAGTTGGTTCCCCATGTGGCATTCCAGCCGGGATATTTTTCCTCCAGCCATGCCCGCTCTTCTGCAGAAACACCGGCTGCCGGGTTCCACCATACGGTTGGCCGCCAGAACCAAACACCCAAGTGCATGCCGTGATGCTGGTAATCCAGTTCTTCCAGAAATTGATCCCAGAACCAGGGTTTATCGAGACCCAAGTCGATCAGTGAGCGCTCGAACTGAACCACGATCCATTCCAGCATGAATTCCTTGAAGGATTGTTTGCGATGCTCTAGCGGGGTGTAGTAATCCATCATTGGGCCGGTGAGCACGGAAAACAATTTCCATGCGCGCCAGATGCCGATATCCACCATTTTTTGCGCTTCGGCTTTTTTGCCGTTTTCGATCAAAATAGCGACTAAGGGGCCGCCAATTTGCGCATGCCGTGATTCATCAGTTTGCACGCTGGAGATCAGATTGGAAAATGTCCAGTCGCCGGCTTCTGCGGCATCTGCCGCCAAGCCCAGGAATTGCATATTGGTAAAGCCGGTTTCGAAGGCAAATGTGAGCATGAGCGCCACATCTACCGCGCCACGCGTGGTCATCATGTCATCAAACATGTGGCGGGAAGCCAAAATTGCCCATTCGTTGGTGTCATACGCCTTGTGCGCCCAGTCAAACTGCCGATCTTTCGCGCAATGCTCATGCGGAAAAAATAGCTGAATCTGACCGTGGCGAATTTCGTCCAGCATGCCCATGGTCGCCATGTTGCGCATGCCGGGCGCTTTGCCAAACCTTGCCATGCGTGCTTCGGCTGTTGAAGCGGAATACTCTGCGCGGGCAATGGCGCCAAAGTGGGCTTTTAAAACACTGAGCCAGCCTGGGTCAGCGTTTTCAAACATCTTGCTGCGTTCCAAGGCGGCTTTGACTGAATATGCACCGGCGTCTTTTTCGCGCTGGATTCTTACGTATTCAGGATAGGTTTGTTTGTAAGGTTCATCGTAAGACTCCCATGCCGGCATGGGGATCCCCATGCTGCCAGACATTTGCGGGGGAAAAAGTTCATCCTCCTGAACATAAGTGGGTGTCCAGTTTGTGGTGCGTGCCAGGTCATACCAGTCGAGTCTGCCTAAGTTGGCCATGTGGTTTCTCCTTCAAAAAGTTTTATCGTTACTGCCATTTGTTGCATTGCTTTAAGGGCTAAAGTTTTCTAAACAAGGGTGAGCGAACTTGCTGTGCATCTGCTGCGGAAATGAATTTCTCAAAGAAAATATCGTCTTCAAACAAGCGTCCCTGCATCAAGGCATTGATGCTGGCGTCGATCATCAAGGGCGGGCCGCATAAGTAAGCCTGGTTGCCGACAAAGCCCTCCGGGTAAGTGGCGCTGGCAGCCTCATGGGCGTAGCCGCGAAAGCCTGTCCAGTCGGACTCTGCGGGTTCGTCCGATAAGGCGGGGACGTAGCGGAAATTGGGGTATTGCGCCGTCAAGGCGATGAACTCATCGTGGTAGTAAAGCTCAGCGCGGTTGCGCTGGCCGTAAATCAGCGTGATCGATAAATCCCAATCTTTGGTGAGTAAATCAAGAATCATTGAGCGGGGGCTGGATAAACCGGAGCCACCGGCAATGAAAATCAATGGCTTGCGAGCAGATTGATGGACAAAAAACCGTCCATAAGGACCTTTCGCCGTCACACCATCGCCGACTTTTAAGTGGTTGTGGATGTAAGTCGTGCCTTCACCACCGGCCACGATGCGCACATTGATTTCAATTTCATGCGCTGTATCAACGGGTGGATTAGCCAGAGAAAAAGCGCGCTCTATGCCTTTGCCAGGAATGACAAACTGGATGTATTGTCCGGCTTGAAAATGCATGGGTTCATCGAGCTTGATGAAGACACCTTTAATGGTGGGCGTTAAATCTACGATGCGGCTGACTGTGCCAGCAAAGTCGCGCACGGGGATTTGTTCTGCATCTGCATCTTCTTCAATTTCAGCTTCAATGACGACATCACTATTAAGCGTGGCGCAACAGGCGAGCGTCATGCCTTCGTCGCGTTCAAAATCCATCAAGGCAAAGGAGGATGCCTGGCCGTGATCGACTTCACCATCGGTGACTTGAACCTTGCATGTGCCGCATAAACCGTGGCCGCAGGCGTTGGGGATATAAATGCCAGCACGCAAGGCTGCATCGAGGATGGTTTGCCCCTCTTCGATATCAAGCGTTGCGCCCATGGGTTCAATGGTGAGTTGGTGAGTCATGGCGTGCAGCCTTCCTTTGGTTTGCGGGGGATGTGTGTATGTGCATTTGTTTTAACTTATAGACCTGCGCCGTTCAAACCTTGCAAATTGGGTGTGATAAACACCAGGTAGTCCTTATGTCCTACCTTGTTTTCCGCTAACGATTTATCCAGGTCAGGCTGCCAGGCTTTGTGATCTTTTTCCCATGTCACGGTGTTCCAGTCGATCTTCGCGGCATCTGGATGAAAGGCAATGGATGGGACAATCACGTTAGTGATGGCTTGCCGCAAGGTCATGCCCGGGGACAGGGCGACGGCAAAAGGGGCGGCAATGAGGACGTGCCTGTCCCAGCAGAAGTTCACCAAAATGTTGCCATGAAAATTTTTGACCGCGTCACGCGGGGCAAATTCATAAGGGCCTAATGCATTAACTGACATTCTTTTCTCCTGTTTTTTGCTCTCGCCTTGATCTGTAGGCAGAGAGCACTTTGATTTTTTAATATTTGACGGACTTAGTTGTTCACTGCCTGGCCGCGCCACTTGGCGAAGTTCTGTTGATCTTCCGAGCCTTCAAACTCGCCATTGTCGCGACCGAGGTTGTAATTGAAGTACTCCAGCACGGCTTTGAGCGGATCAAAGTCTGGTGCAGTGGGATCAACGTCGGGCTTAAAGCAGTTGCCCTGATAAATTTGATTTACTGGTAACCAGCTTTGGACAAATTTCTCTGGTTCATTGCCGAAAATTTCCTGACAGTGATCAGAACAGAAGACGTATTTCTCATCCTTATGCACTGTCTCGCGATGCGAAATTTTGGTTGGATCTCCCGGCTCGGTAAAGCACAGCGGAATTTGGCAGGTGGTGCACAAGGTAGGTAGTGTGCCTTGATATACCCGCTCGCCACGGGCGTGCTTGTCGCGCAGAAATTCCAGACGTGGGCGGTAGTATTTATCAAAGGTTTCGGGATACTTGGCAGATAACCAGTCAAGTTCTTCGTTGGTTGGGGACCAGGTATGAAAAGCTGCAGCACCCCCGTATTCATAAAAGAGCAGCCAGACTTGGTGGGAGATATGATTTTTGGCTTCGCATGCATCAGCCCAGCCTTTGGGTGGGCGAATGCCATAGCGTGCTAGGTCGCGGAACAGGGCGCCGCCATTTTCTTCTGCATAAATCTCCCACGCTTCTTTCCAGCTCATTACGCGTTTGGGCAACATGTAATCCATCATCATGCCAACGAGTGCGAGCACCTTGCTACCACGCCAGAACCATTTGTCAATCCAGCCTTGCACAATCGGCACGTTAGCTGGGTCTTGTTCAAGCAGAAATTTGATGGCCTCAATGCCCAGCGTCATGTGGCGGGATTCGTCCGATTGTGCGGAAAAGCCGAAAGTTACCGTGCTCATGTCACCGTTGTAAGCGGCGCCCGACATAAAGGGCACAAACAACAAGTTGGTTAGAACATATTCAAACGAAAAGCTGATCGCAATCAAGAATTCGAAAGGGCCGGAAGTCAGTGCATCTTCACCGAATGATTTGGGCACTGAGAGATACCAGACGCGATCCCACATGTGGCGCTGGCTGTGAAAGCCGTTGTAGTACTTGTTATAGTTGGAGATCGAATGCGTTTGAGTTTGGTAATGGCGTAATTCATCAACTGCTTGCATCTGACACGCTACCCGTGATGCTTCGCCTCGAAAATGCCTTCCTGCACGTGCAAAGCCCTGCACGACGTAGTTTTCCAGGGGACTGACGCCTTGCCAAAATAGCTTGATGGCGCTCAGGTAGCGTGCATCAGTGATATTCAGGTGGCCATTGTTCTGTGCGAAGGCTTCAATCACTGCGTAGAGTTTGCGATCTTTTTCTCCCTGGTATTTCCAGTAGGCATCCATGGTCAGGCGAAACGGATCGACCCACTTGTCCCAATCGTGAATTTTGATGCCTTCGTATTTATCGTAGGGAAATACGGCTTCAGTGGGCTGGTAGGTCGGCTCCCAACCCAGACCGCGCGTCATGTGGGCGTAACGTTCTTTGATACCGAGTTTTTTCTTGCTGGCTTTCATATCCATGTTGTTTTCCTCTTTCCTTTCTTGTTAGCGTAAAACAATTTAATTGACAAGCGTAGCGAGCAATTCGGTCACATCCACCGAGAGGGGCAGGTTTTTGTGTCGCTTTTCGCGTGTTTCATCATCGGCGAGTGATCGTTCAAGGCTGGGAGCGTTAGTTATTCCAAGCAACGGTCAGGTAGTCATCCTCTTCATCGATGTGTCCGCTAATCGAAATCAGGTTGACATGGAGTTGTTGAATGTCGAACGGCTGACCGGTTAGCTCTTCTACCGTGTTACGGTTGAGCGTCAAGCTGCCTTCCGCTTCAATTCGAACCATAGCGGGAGATTCCTGCACAACGGCATGAAGATTGTCTTTCACTAGCGCTTCAATAATGGGTCGCGCTTCTTCATTGGCCTGAACAATAATAAAAACTTTGGACATACAATCTCTCCTGTTAAACGTCAATGCCAAGTTTTCTGGCGCGTGCGTTGAATTGTTCGATTACTTCATTGAGCATAATTTCCTGCTGATCACCAAATGCCATGGTCGCGATAGGAGTAAGCGCGGTGATGGTGCGATCCCGCCAGTGGCTTGTCCATTGAGAAAGCAATGCCTTGTTTTCATCTGATTCTGCAGCGGCAACTTTCAGGACGCCGTCAACCCATTTACTGCTTTGGGTAAACCACAATGGCATGAATGAGGTGAGCATGGCGACAGCGCTGCCACCGCGCGAGGTGAGTGAGTCGTCGACAAAACGATCGTAAATCAATGGATAGAGCAGGCCATCGACGACAAAGTTTTGTACTAAAAATATCTCCATGAAATCGCGAATCACGAATGAGTCTTCAGTTAAATGGCGTAGCGGCTGCCATGCGGCGCCATTCATCCATTGTGCTTTGGCGGTATCGAGTATCTCGGGCTCTTCGAGCATCAGACCCAGTCGGGTGAGATATTGGGCAATGCCCAAGTTATCCATGGCTTGCATGATGGCCGGGGAGATCAGCACTTCAGAATAAGCGCGTGAACACAATTCATTATTGTTCATGTTTGCGCCCCAGGCGGCATGGCGTAATGGGAGCAGCACATCAATGGCAAGTTTTTTGACTTCAGGCGATAAGCTCAAATGCAGGCAGCGTGATTCAACAAAATCAAAATTAGCTTCTTGCGTCTCCTGCTCTTTGGCGCGCTGAATTGTCCAGGAGGAATAGTAGAGTTGCCGTGGGTCGCGTAAGTCGTACCACTCACGCATTTGAATGGCGCTGCGGCGGGGGTCGAATAACTCAAATCCTGGCTCCCAAGTCGGCCGATAGTGCATATTGGTTTGCGCTTGCGTGCCCAGGGTAGCTTCTTGATAGCGAGAAGCTGGTTTATCGCCACCGATGAGTTCTGCTACGTTGGTAAAAGTATTGCGTAGCGGTTTTATTTCTACCGCTTTGATTTCTACTGACATATTTTCCTCCGGTAAAAGTTAAAGCTTTGATCCAAAAAATTACTTGCGGTTGGGTCACTCTTCATCCACTTGAAACACTTTGCCTTGAGCGACATCTCGCAATGTCCAGTCAAAAGCACTGTTGCCATGGTTTGCGCCTTCAGGCAAAAAGATGACTTTGTTTTCGGTGCAAAAAACATCAAAGTCATTTTTCTTGAGCATCAATTCAGCAAAATATTCGGTATGGCCAATGGCAAATTGAAACTCGATAAAGCCATCTGCGCGGCGATTGACGATACGCACATAGCGTTTGGCAATATCTGGATTTTCTGCTTCTGCCACAATCACTCCTCGAATGTAGTTATCTTTTTCTTTTTTATTAGCACTTTGTATGCCAAAAAATTATTTTGCGATGCAATATTAACTATTCGCTGTATAACTAGTGAAGATAAGAAAATTATTGCATCGCAATAAAAGCTTTTTCAATGGATATCAAATATGGTTGTTAATAATTGATATTAAATATAAATTATTAACAATAATTTATATTGGGAGCGACAATGAAGTCCGCCTCTTTGATTAATCAGGATCGCCAGGAAAAGCAGCTGCCGGGTTTTGAAGACCTGATTGCGCGTTTGCAACTCACGCCTGAATCTGGCCAGATATGGCTGGACGGCAAGCGCATGTTCATGTTGCATCTGTCAGCCTTCAGTGCTTTGCGACGTGAGTTGATTGAGAGCCTGGGTGTTGATCAGGCGCGTGGTTTGCTCACCCGTATGGGTTATTTGGCGGGCAGTAAAGATGCCGAGCTGGTCAATACCTTGCGCAAAGACAGTAGCGTGTATGACGCCTTCGTGATCGGGCCGCAATTACACGCTTTGGAAGGTGTGGTGCGGGTTGAGCCGGTGGCTGTGGATGTGGATGTGGCGCGCGGGCGTTTTTACACGGAGTTTTTATGGTGGGGATCCATCGAAGATGAAGCGCATACGGTGGATTATGGCCATGCGGCAGAGCCCGTTTGCTGGATGCAGATCGGCTATGCATCAGGCTTTAGCAGTGCCTTTTTTGGTCGTCGGGTGATTTATCGCGAGGTTGAATGTGGCGCGATGGGTTTTGATGCTTGTCGAATTATTGGCAAACCAGTTGATGAATGGCCGGAAGCACAAGATGACTTGCGGTTTTTCGATGCGCAACCGTTTGCAAACAGGAAAATCATCAGTTTGAGTTCGCAAAACCTGGTGAAGAATGAGTCATTGCATAAGCCTATTGATATAGCGCTTGGTGATGTGACTGCGATTGCAGAGAATGGTCAGAAAAAGTCGCGTTTTAAGGGACGCCAGCTCATTGGCGTTTCCGCAGCATTCAATAGCGTGTGTCATATGATTGATCGTGTTGCTGACACGACAGCGCCTGTTTTATTGCTAGGCGAGACAGGTGTGGGTAAAGAAATTTTTGCGCAAACCCTGCATGCGGTGAGCCCGCGTGCTGATAAACCATTCATTGCCATCAACTGTGCGGCTATCCCTGAATCATTGATTGAAACAGATTTGTTTGGTGTTGAAAAAGGGGCGTTTACAGGCGCGACCATCTCTCGTCCCGGGCGGTTCGAGTTGGCTGATGCTGGTTCATTGTTTCTGGATGAGGTAGGTTGTTTAAGCCTGGCAGCGCAAGGCAAGCTATTGCGTGTGTTGCAAGAGGGAGAAGTTGAGCGAGTGGGTGGCACAAAGTCGCGTCATCTGGATGTGCGCATTATTGCGGCAACCAATATTGATCTGGAAGTGGCTGTGGCTAAAGGCACTTTCAGGCAGGACTTGTTGTTTCGGTTAAATATTTTTCCTATTGCCATTCCTCCTTTGCGGGAGCGACGGGAAGATATTCTAATTTTGGCGGATTATTTTTTGCGTCGTTATTGCGAAATTCATAAACGCTACCGAACTGGTTTTACAGAAAAGGCGCTGGATGCACTGATGTCATACGACTGGCCGGGCAATGTGCGAGAAGTCGAGAACGTGGTGGAGCGTGCGATTATTTTGTCTGCTGAAGGAGGGGCCATGGATGTAGGCCATTTACCTGTCGCGTTAATGTCAGGCGCGAGTTCAGCCCGCTTGGGTGGGAGCGCGGGGATCAGGCTACCTGGCCATGGCGTTGAAGTGAGTCCAGGTTCTTTGCTTAAAACAACTCGGCTGCATGGCGAGGTGACGGCTGAGCTGCTGCAGGCCGCACTAATCGAGCATCGTGGCAATTTGTCAGCGGTGGCAAGGGCGCTTGGCGTGACACGACCGCGGGTGGCGTATCAGGCTAAAAAGCTGGGGCTGGATCTGTTGTTGCGCGGTCGAACATAAAAAAGCATCAAAAAACAAATTTTAAATCACATGAGACGGCGAAAAAAGAGGTTTTTCGCCGTCTCACCAGCGCCGACTTTTTTATAAAACGGCGATTTCATTGACAAGCTTGTTGAAGGAAATAATTACTTTTTGCCAAACAAGCCTGTATCTGTTGGGTTGATCAGATCAGGCGCAGTCCAGCCATTCAGGTCATATTCATTCAGACATGAATCAACAAAGCCTTTGAGCTGGTTAACTTTGCCTGTGAGTGTTGCATAGCCCAGAGTCTGGATGCGGTTGTCTTCATGGTTGCCGGCGTAATTGCGTTCATATAACTCATGGCGGCTACCAAACTCGGTGCCAATTGCATCCCATAAAAGCTTCAACACTTTGACACGTTGTTCTGCGTCAATTCCGTTTGAGCCACGCACAAAACGATCCAGATAGGGGCGTGTGTCCGGATTGAGAAAGTCGGCCGCGTGGGAGGGTAAATAAACCAGCGCAGCGCCCAGATCTTTTTCAATCAGGTCTTTAATCATGGGGTAGGCCATCGGGGCAAAGACGCGATACGCGCTGGCCGCCTCGTTATTCACTTGCACTGAATCTTTACCCCACGGCTCCGGGTTGCGCGCCATGGCTTCCGATAGACTCCAGAACAGGTTGCGCCAGGCGAGCACTTCGCCAATGCGGCCTTGCACGCCGCGAAACTCATTTGCGCCTGTTGTCTCAGTCGCTTTAATGAACAAGCCGGTGATGAAATCGAGTTTCACCGCGAGGCGTGTGCATCCATGAAACAAGGCGCGTGACATGAATCCCGAACCAAAAATAAAGTTATTGACGGTATTGATGTCGCGATAGGCGAAAACATTTTCCCAGGGGACGAGTACTTTATCCAGGACCAGCACGGAGTCATTTTCATCCATGCGGCTGGAGAGCGGGTAGTCAAACGGCGTGCCCATGACGGCAGCTGCATATTCGTACGAAGTGCGGCAGATGATTTTCAAGCCAGGGGAATTCATCGGCAGGGTAAAAATCAATGCAAACCGCGGGTCTTTAACGGGTACGCCATAGAGTCCGACGAAATTTTGATGCGTCAGAGCTGAATTGGTCGCTACCACTTTGGCGCCAGAAACGATGATGCCCGCATCAGTTTCACGTTCCACATGCATGCAAATATCTTCAATTTCGGATGAGCCCTTGTTGCGGTCAATCGGTGGATTAACGATGGCGTGGTTCCAGTAAAGCACGCTCTCTTGGGTTTTTTTATACCAGCTGCGCGCATTACTCTCATATTCGCCAAAAAATTCCGGCATGGCGCCCATGGCGGCGATAAAACTGGCTTTGTAATCCGGCGCGCGGCCTTGCCAGCCGTAGCCAATGCGCTGCCAGGCGGCAATCGCATCGCGCGACTTGATGAGGTCGTCGGCATTTTTTGGCGCCTTGAAAAACGGATGCGTGATGCCGCCACTGCCTGTGTCAGTTGGTACAGCTAACTGGCTGTTTTTGGTGGGATCCTGCAAGGCGTCGTATAACCTGGCCGTCATGCGCGCAGAGTTGCGAAAGGCCGGATGAGTGGTGACATCTTTGACGCGCTCGCCAAAAATATATACCTCACGCCCATCCTTAAGACTGTCCAGATACTCGTCGCCCGTCATAGGGCGGGCAGTAGCCGGTTGGTTGCTGGGTTCGTTTGCCGCGTTAGTGGTTTTTTTGTTCATGCATTGACCTCATCGAATGAAAATCCAGTGAGTCGCCAGACAGGGCGTTGCACCCAAGAATGTGACTGCTGGGCAATTGTGAAATACCTGGGCAAGCGCGCTGTGCAATAACCGAGCATCGCGAGCCAGGTAGCAGCCTCCCCAATAGGGGCGGCTTATCGGCGCATGGCATTAGGCGGGTAACTTGGCCAGACTATCAATGCCGGTATTGTAAATGCCTTCCACCATGGGGATGACAGCCGACTCGGGTACGCCATCGAGGATAAAGGTGGACGTCCACAGCACATTGCAACGATTGTTACCCAGGTCTTTCACGCTGATAGCACCCAAGTAATCCTTGAATGGTACAGGTGCTTCGACGATGCTGTAGAGTTGTGTGCGCGTAGCGTCGTCGTTGCCAACCAGGCGTTCTGTAAATACCGCTTCACCTTGTTTTAGCTGACGTGTGCCGCCAATAATGTTGTTGGATTTGGCGATCAATTCAAACATTGGCAAAATGCTGGTCACGCCGTCAAAGTCTTTGATCGCTGCCCAAACTGCCGCTGCAGGCGCAGTGATATCGCGACTGACGGTAACAGTGGTTTTTTTCTCACTCATCGAAGTCTCCTCCTTTATTATTTATGGATAATGCGCTGTAAGCCATTCTTAGTGGCTTACAGCGGTGTCCGCAGCATTTTTAAAGATGCTACTGAAACACGGATGCTTGAATCAAGCGGAAGGAATCAAGCCTTCTGCTTTCAGTGTTGCCTGCACTGCAGGGCGCATGAAAATACGGCTATGGTATTCCTTCAGGGCTGGCCACTTGCCAATATCCAGACCAACGTACTGACCCCAACCTAGAACGGTGAAGAGATAAGCATCGGCAATGGTGAAGTTGTCGCCCACAAGAAATTGCTTGCTGCCCAGTTGCTGAGCAATATAGGTCAACCGGCGATCCAGTGTTTCCATTGAGGCTTTTTTCCAGTCATCCGAAGCCGCAGGGTTGAAAAGTGGCGAAAAGCTTTTGTGTAATTCAGTGCTAATGAAGGCAAGCCATTCTTGCAGGCGATAACGCTCCATAGATCCATTGGGTGGGACAAGCTTTTTCTCGGGGACTCTGTCTGCCAGATATTGATTGATCGCCGGGCCTTCGGTCAGCACTTGGCCGTCATCCAGAACTAGCGTAGGCACGTAACCTTTAGGATTGATTTCGCTGAAGTCCTTGCCAGAGCTTGTCGTGCGGTTACCGCGCAGATCAATGGCCTCGGATTCATAAGTAAAGCCACCTTCTTCAAGAACAATGTGGGGTGCAAGTGAGCATGCACCGGGGGCGTAATACAGTTTCATAATCAGTTCTCTCCTATGTGATTTTTGAAGTCACGCAAAATATCATGGGGTTTCAATTAGTCGCTACTTTCGAGATGAGCAATAGTTCTTGCTTATTGACTCTTCGGTAAGCATGAAAATTGAAGCTTTGATTCTAGCGCATCATCAGTATTTGGGCGTTAGTAAAATGCGCTAGCTTACAAATGCCAGCTCCATGCTGCACTCAGCGTATTGACATAGGGCGTGACTGACTCTGTAGCGCCTGGAAACAGGGCTGAAGGACCCGCATAAGTCGCTTTAATAAAGCGCGAGGCGGCCATATGAAATTCATTTTTTTCATCGACTTTCCAGGTAAAACCAAGGCTTGCCTGACGTAATGGATTAGGTGTTAGCACGCTATTGCGCCAACTTGCACCAACGAAGCCATGATCAAGTTATGGCGAACAGGCAAGCAAGTCAGTTGGTGTATCAATATCCGCCAAAATGCCTTTGTCTTGGCAAGGGACTAGTTTTAATATGTTGTGATGTTGAATCAATAGATTTTTAGCGCCTTGGTCGCCTCGTAAGGCTCGCAATGCCTGGCCAAAAGGTGCCGCAAAACCAACAGGATGGCCACGCCTTTTTTGAAAGCTGGGTGCTGCCATCAGGCTGCCTTGCTGCAAGGCAAGCAGAACGTGCCGGATGCTTGCTGGCTGAATATAAGGCATATCGGCTAGCGCAATGATCCAGCCTTGGGCGTTGGGTGTAGCAGCCACGCCGGTAGCGATACTTAGTCCCAGCCCTTCTTGAGCGCAAGATGGGGTATTTCCTGGTTTCACGGTGACTGTTTTTATGCCGTGTCGAGCGAATTGTTCGGCGAGATCATTTTGATCAGGTCGTACCACAGCGAGCGTTTTGGGCAACACCTGTTGCAAGTTGAGTGCGCTCATGCAAGCCATTGCGAGGCCATTACTTAAGGAGTGCATTAACTTGTCTCCACCAAAGCGGCGGGAATAACCGGCAGCGAGCAAAATACCGCAGTAGTCGCCACCACAGTGGTCGCCAGGCTGGCTATGATCATTGCTCATTGTATTGAGCGTGGTTTTCGGTGCTTGTTTTATGCTCACGGATTGGGTGTTGCATCCCATGCCTTACGGCAATCATTTCGGCCAAAATCGACACCGCAATTTCGGCGGGGGTGCGGCTGCCAATAGGCAAGCCGACCGGTCCGTGTAAACGGTCAAGCTCCTCCTGGCTGAGATCAAAATACTGTCTTAAGCGTTCCTTGCGTTTGGCTGTGGTAACGCGTGAGCCCAGTGCGCCGACATAAAAGGCAGGCGATTTGAGCGCTTCCAGCAAAGCCATGTCATCCAGCTTGGGATCGTGCGTCAGGGCAACGATGGCTGTGCGTGAATCGGCATTCAAGGCGAGGACAGCATCATCCGGCATCTCCATGATCAACTGCGTACCCGCAACTTGCCAAGCCGCGCGATATTCCTCTCTTGGGTCGCAAACAATCACGGCGTAATCAAGCGCTTGCGCCATGCTGGCTAGATAAGTAGCTATTTGCCCGGCACCGATAATCAGCAACCGCAGTTGCGGGCCATGCAGGGTGGTCAGCTGCTGCTCGTTCCAGATCAGCGTGTCGTTGGCCGTGGCGTCGGCAAGTGTTGCCTGGCCCGTGGCAAGGTCAAGTGTGCGGGCGGTTAGCTGACCTTTTTGCGTGCGTTCCAGCAACTGTTGCAGGGTCTGAACATCGGGTGTGGTTTCAATGACCAGGTGCAGCGTGCCGCCACAAGGCAGGCCAAAGCGCGCGGCTTCTTCGCGTGTTATGCCGTAGGCAAGTATTTCTACGGTGTCTCTGTGGCTATCTGTCTCCTGAAGGAGCTTGCCCTCACGTACGCGCTGTACGAGATCATCTTCAATGCAGCCGCCGGAGACGGAACCGATCAGTACGCCATCATCGCGCACCGCAGCCCAGGCACCGGGCGGGCGCGGTGCAGAACCCCAGGTGGCGGCAACTGTTACTAGCATGACGCGATGCCCGGCGAGCAGCCAGTCAATCGCAGTGCGCAATACTTGCAAATCGGCACTATCCATTGCGTGACTGTTACGTCGATTTTTCTACTGCATTTAGCTTGAACGGCAGTTGCCGCAAGCGTTGGCCTGTGGCGGAGAACAGCGCATTCGCGACAGCCGGGGCGACCACTGGCGTGCCGGGTTCGCCAACGCCTGTGGGTGGGGCGGCGGAGGGCACGATGTGTACTTCAATGTGCGGCATTTCATTAATGCGCAAGGCAGGGTAGTCGCCGAAGTTGGATTGCTCAACACGCCCCTCATTGAGGGTGATCTCGCTATGCAGCGCAGCGCTCAGGCCAAAGCCGATACCGCCTTCCATTTGCGCGCGCACCACGTCTGGATTAACGGCAATGCCGCAATCCACGGCGCAAACCACGCGATCGATCTTGAAGCTGCCATCCGGCTTGACGGTCACTTCGGCCACATTGGCGACATAGCTGTTGAATGACTCATGCACGGCAAAGCCGCGGCCGCGTTTTTCATCGGCTTTGCCGGGCGCGAGGGGTTTATCCCAGCCGCTAGCGCGCATGGCCAGATCAATCACGCCCAGATGACGCGGATGTTCTTTTAACAACTGACGGCGGAAGGTGATGGGATCCTGTTTAACAGCGTGGGCGAGTTCATCGACGAAGGATTCAATGGCAAAGGCGGCGTGGGTTGAACCGACAGAGCGCCACCACAAGACGGGCACACCGAGAACGGGTGTGTGGAGTTCAACATCAAGATTAGCCGTGGCGTAAGGCAGATTAGCTGCCCCTTCAACCGAGGTCATGTCAATGCCATCTTTGATGAATCCTTCAAGTGCTGTACCCACGAGTATGGATTGGCCAACGATGCGTTGCTGCCAGGCAACAAGCTTTCCTTCGGTATCCAGTCCGGCGGTGATGCGGTGCATAAATTTAGGCCGGTAGTAGCCCGCGCGCATATCGTCTTCTCGCGTCCAGACCAGCTTCACCACGGCAGGCTGTCCGACTTTTCTAATCGCTTTGGCAATGTAAGCGGCTTCCAGGGGATAGTCAGACTGGGTGTTAGAGCGTCGGCCAAAGCTGCCGCCGGCATACAGCATATTGATGGTGACCTGTTCTGGTTGCAGACCCAGGGCTGCTGCGATTTTTGGCTGATCAGTGCTTTGCGCTTGTTCCCCATTCCATACCTCGCAATGGGTATCACTGAGCCGAATCACACAGTTCATTGGTTCCATTGTCGCGTGGGCAAGGTAGGGCAGGCTATAGTCGGCCGTTAACTGCTGGGTTGCAGCTTTTAACGCCGTCTCGCCAGCGCCGACTTTTTTAGCAGTTACACCGGGTTGATCCAGCAAGGCTTTATATTGTTGAGTGATGTCCGATGTGCTCAGGCGAAACGCATCTGTTTCATCCCAACTGACCTCAAGTGCATCACGCCCTTTTTTTGCTGACCAGAAATTTGTGCCTAGAACGGCGACACCCGTCGGAATTTGAATGACATCAACTACGCCTTTGATTGCCTTGGCACGAGTGGCATCAAAGCTTTTGACTTTCGCGCCAAAACGCGGCGGATGCGCCACTACTGCGGTGAGCATGCCGGGCAGGTGAATATCCTGCGTATAAATCGCACTGCCATTGATTTTGGCTTGGCTATCTTTGCGTGGTACATGCTTGCCTATAAAAACAAAGTCCTTGGGCTCTTTTAGTTTTATATCCGTTGGCACGGGAAGTTTTGCCGCGGCTTCAACCAATTCGCCAAAGCGGGCTTGACGGCCCGATGGTGCATGCATGACGATGCCCTGACGAATGGTGATGGTGGCGGGTTTTACCTGCCAAAGTTCGGCTGCAGCGCTCACCAGCATCGCTCGTGCAGTAGCGCCTGCCTGGCGCATCTGCAAGAAAGAATTAGCCATGGACGTGCTGCCGCCGGTGGCTTGGGTTGGGCCAAAAAATAAATTGTTATACCTTGAAGCGTCTGCTGGTGCAGCTTCAACATGGATCTGCGACCAGGCAGCATCCAGCTCTTCGGCCACCAGTGTGGACAGGCCGGTATAAGTGCCTTGACCCATTTCCAGATGCTTGGCAATCACAGTGACACGGTCATCGGTACCGATACGCACAAAGGCGTTCGGGGCGAGTGGCGGTGCTACTGCTGCTGGACGTTTGGCAGCAAGCGCGGAGGGTAAATAGAGGGCGAGGGTAAGCCCGGCACTGGCCTTGAAAAAATCGCGACGACTAGCATTTTCTATGCGCATGATTTCATTCCTTTAAGTCAGTGTCCGTGAGGCATCATGGATGGCCGCACGGATGCGATGGTAAGTGGCGCAACGGCAAATGTTGCCTGCCATCGCTGCATCAATATCGGCATCCGTGGGTTTTGGATTCGTAGCGAGCAGCGCCACTGCGGACATGATTTGCCCTGATTGGCAGTAACCACACTGCACGACATCCAGCTTTTCCCAAGCAGCTTGCACGGCTTTGGCTGTTTTGCTTTCAGTTTTGGTCGTGGCTAAGCCTTCAATGGTTGTGATGCGTTGTCCCACGACAGCAGAAACCGGGGTGACGCAAGCCCGCGCAGGCGCGCCGTTGAGCAACACTGTGCAAGCGCCGCAAGCGGCGATGCCACAACCATATTTAGTCCCTGTAAGGTGTAATTCATCACGCAGAGCCCAGAGCAGCGGGGTGTCGGGTTCTACATCAAGCGAGCGATTTTGCCCATTGATATTGAGCTTCAGCATATTGTTCTCCTGAACTTAAATCCGCACAAAAAGCGAATGAATAGCGACCAACGCCTATTATTATCTTAATTCGGGCAGATGACAAAACACTGACAGCCAAGAGCTGACAAGCTTAAGACAGCCTAATGAGTCAGCAGGTGAACATTCAAGGCGAATCCAAGGAAAATTTCAGGAAAATTTCTTGTTGATCAAGCCAAGGAACGGCTGGAATATAACGGGTTGCTGTTAGAATTTGCGCCGCGGCGGGTCTCCCCGCATTGTGGAGCGGTGAATCTGGTCAGGTCCGGAAGGAAGCAGCCACAGCCATTTTCTGCAAGTGCCGGGGATCAGGTCGCCGCCCATCTTTCATCATTCTCCAAGATTTTGCTTGGTAGAATCAGCCCATGAGCTATCAGGTCCTGGCGCGTAAATGGCGCCCTAAATCATTTGCCACCCTTGTGGGTCAAGAGCACGTTGTGCGCGCGCTAACCCATGCCTTGGAGCAAAATCGGCTGCATCATGCCTATCTGTTTACCGGCACGCGCGGCGTGGGTAAAACCACTCTGGCGCGCATCATGGCCAAAGCCTTGAATTGCGAAACTGGCGTGACGCCAACACCATGCGGCGTGTGTGCGGCCTGTACGGAAATTGATGGCGGTCGCTTTGTGGATTACATCGAGCTCGATGCCGCGTCTAACCGTGGTGTGGACGATATGACCCAGTTGCTTGACCGCGCCACCTATGCGCCCACGGCGGGGCGTTACAAGGTCTATGTGATCGACGAAGTTCATCAGCTCTCCGGGCATGCGTTCAATGCGATGTTAAAGACGCTGGAAGAGCCGCCTGCGCACGTTAAATTCATTTTAGCCACGACGGATCCGCAAAAAATTCCGGTCACCGTGCTCTCGCGCTGTCTGCAGTTTAATTTGAAGCAGATGTCGCCTTCCTCCATCGTTGGGCATTTGTCCGAGGTGCTGGCCGCCGAAGGGATCGCGGTTGAGTCACCCGCTTTGCGTCATCTTGCCAAAGGTGCGGCGGGCAGCATGCGCGATGCCTTGTCTTTGCTCGATCAAGCCATTGCGCATGGTGCGGGGCAGGTGACGGAAGTGAGCGTGCGCGCCATGCTGGGCACGGTGGGCGAGGAGTATTTATTCGCTTTGCTCGATGGTCTGGTGGCTCAGGATATTCATGCCATGATCGCAGTAGCCAAGGAAATGGATGCGGGTAGTTTTTCGTTTGATGGTGGTTTGCAAGAGTTGGCCACCTTGTTTCACCGCATTGCCCTGGCTCAGTTCGCACCGGACGCCTTGCTCGATGAAATGGAGAAGCGTCGCTTAACGGCTTATGCAGAAGTGCTCGATGCAGAGTTTTTGCAACTGGCCTATCAAATCGCAATTCACGGGCGGGATGAGCTTGCTTTAGCTCCTGACGAGTACGCTGGTTTTGTTATGACTTTATTGCGTCTGCATGCATTCCGACCCGAACGGCAGGGGGGCGCGTCGATTACTGTAACGACGGTTAAACCTGTGCCGCAAAAAACTTTGTCCAGTGCAGAAAAAATATCAGTTCAAACGCCAGTTCAACCCATCAGGCAACCTATAACGCAATCCATCGTGCAACCAGCACAACCTGCAGCACAACCATTATCACAGCCGCATGCAACTGTCAGTGCTGGTGGTGACATGGTGGCCGGGAGCGATGCCAAGCCAACGGTTTCTAGCCAGAATGCGCCATTTGACGTCGTCTCACCAAAGCCGACTTTTAGTCATGTTTCGCAACCGCCTGCAGAAGTGATGCATGCCCCGGATGACTGGACGTCACTTGTCGCTATGCTCTCATTGACTGGCATGGCGAAGCAATTGGCGCAGCATTGTGAATTAACCGAGCTTACTGAGGCCGCGATTGTTTTGCGTCTCTCACCCACGCACAAGCATCTCATGGGTGCAGCGCAGCAAGAAAAGCTGCAAGCGGAATTGCAAAAACATTATGCGCGGGCTTTGCGTTTGGAAATCGAGGTGGCAGAGCCAGCCAATGCCACCCCGGCTGATCGACATCGTACTGCGCAAAAGGCGCGTCAGGATCGTGCGATTGCCGCGATAGAACAAGATCCCTTTGTGCGCGGCATTGTTGATCTATTCGATGCCGCAATTGATGAATCAACCATTAAACCTGTCAATAAGGAGTAACAAATATGATGAAGGGCGGAATTGCCGGCTTGATGAAGCAGGCGCAGCAAATGCAAACCAATATGGCCAAGGCGCAAGAAGCGCTGGCCTTGATTGATGTCGAGGGCAAGTCAGGCGCAGGCGCAGTGAAAGTCATCATGTCGTGCAAGCATGAAGTCAAGCGCGTGATGATTGATGCGTCAGTCATGGATGACAAAGAAATGCTGGAAGACTTGATTGCCGCTGCAATGAATGATGCCAATCGGCAAGCAGAGGCAACATCGGCTGAAAAAATGAATGGCTTTACGGCTGGCATGCAACTGCCACCCGGCTTTAAGCTGCCGTTTTAATTTGCTAAGAAAGCGCTGACTCGTGTTTCATCTATGGTTTCGTCTATGGTTTCATCTATGGCTCGAGAAGGTGTTTCTGCGCGTAGCTGTAGGGCTCACCATGCACGGTATCAATTATCTACCGTTCGTCCTAAGCCTGCCGCAGGGTTTCATCAGTGCTTTCCTTGCAGCAAAACCACACAGGCAATGCCGTCAGCTACGCATGCGGGCAATATTCTTCCCTGGCATTTTATTTCAGCAACCCCATGGCCGCTAACGCAAGTCTGGAGGAGCTCTTTGAGGCTTTGCGCACATTGCCAGGGGTCGGCCCTAAAGCTGCGCAACGCATGGCTTACCATTTGTTGCAGCGCGATCGGCGAGGGGGCAATCGCTTGGCTCGGGCCTTGGATTCAGCCTTGCAAAATTTGCATCATTGCAATCGCTGCAACAACTTTACCGAACAAGAAACCTGTGATCGCTGCCTATCGTCCCGCCGCGATCCGTCACAACTGTGCATTGTGGAAATGCCGATTGATTTGAACAGCATGGAGCAAACCCAAGCTTATAGCGGGCTTTATTATGTTCTGATGGGGCGGTTATCGCCGCTGGACGGCATTGGTCCGCAAGAGCTGGCTTTTAGTCGGCTGCTTGCCCGGGCAACTGATGGACAGGTCAAGGAAGTGATTCTGGCGACTAACTTCACAAATGAGGGCGAGGCTACGGCACATTATTTATCCGAATTACTGCAACAACGCGGGATAAAAATCAGCCGCATTGCGCGAGGTTTACCCGTGGGCGGTGAGCTGGAGTTTTCCGATTCGGCCACTGTGGCACAAGCTTTAAGAGAACGAAGAGATGTCGGTTAAAAATTCTTACCATATTGTATTTATTGGGTTATTTATTTAAAAATAAGTCTAATTTTGCACAAAGGCTTTAATCTCAAGCGCAGATTCGTTACAATAGACAGCTTGATCGAATTTAGTATTTTTTTCAGTAATTTTTCAGGGAAATCAACATGAGCAATGACGGAAAAGTCGATTGCAGCCGGCGGCGGCTTTTAGTAGCCACCGCAACAATCGGTGGTATCGGTGGTGTGGCAGCAGCAGTTCCCTTTGTGTCCAGTATGCTGCCATCTGAGCGTGCCAAAGCGGCGGGCGCTCCAGTAGAAGTGGACATCAGCAAACTTGCCCCCGGTCAAATGATGACCGTTGAATGGCGCGGCAAGCCGGTGTGGATTATCAACCGCACCAAAGAACAGTTGGCGAGCTTGAAAGTAACTGATAGTCAAGTTAGTGATCCAAAATCAGATAAAAAAATGCAACCTGACTATTGCAAAAACGAAACACGGTCGATCAAACCTGAAATTCTGGTCGCTGTAGGTATTTGCACCCACCTTGGTTGTTCACCCTCTGAAAAATTCACGACAGGTGCTGAGTCTGGTATTGATGCCAACTGGCAGGGCGGCTTTATATGTCCTTGCCATGGTTCAACGTTTGACTTGGCGGGTCGTGTATACAAGAGCAAGCCCGCGCCAGATAACCTCGAAGTGCCGCCGCATATGTATCTGGGTGATTCACGGCTTGTGATTGGTGAAGACAAGGGAGACAAGGCATGAGCACTGTAAACGCCAAACTCAAAAATCTCGTGGGCTGGGTGGATGAGCGTTTCCCCCTGACTGCAAACTGGAAGGCGCATTTGTCCGAGTACTATGCGCCCAAAAATTTCAACTTTTGGTACTTTTTTGGTTCGCTTGCGCTGTTAGTCCTGGTGCTGCAGATCGTGACCGGTATTTTTCTGGTCATGCACTTTAAGCCGGATGCATCGCTCAATGCAGCGGGTGTGCCCGTGGCCTTTGCCAGTGTTGAATACATCATGCGTGAAGTGCCTTGGGGCTGGTTGATTCGCTATATGCATTCAACGGGTGCATCGGCGTTTTTTGTTGTTGTTTATTTGCATATGTTCCGTGGCATGTTGTACGGTTCATATCGCAAGCCGCGTGAGCTCATCTGGATTTTCGGCATGCTGATTTTCCTGTGTTTAATGGCTGAGGCATTCTTTGGCTATTTGCTGCCATGGGGTCAGATGTCCTATTGGGGTGCTCAGGTGATTGTTAACCTGTTCTCTGCCATTCCTGTCATTGGTCCCGACTTATCCCTATGGATTCGTGGTGATTACGTTGTGGGTGATGCCACACTGAATCGCTTCTTTGCTTTTCACGTGATTGCTGTGCCGCTGGTATTGGTTGGTCTTGTCGTCGCACATATCTTGGCATTGCATGAAGTTGGCTCCAATAATCCCGATGGCGTGGAAATCAAGAAGAAAAAAGATGCCAAAGGGATTCCGCTGGATGGCATTCCTTTTCATCCTTACTACACCCTCAAAGATATTGTTGGTGTGGTGGTGTTCTTGATGGTGTTTTCGTTAATCGTTTTCTATGCGCCGGAAATGGGCGGCTACTTCCTTGAGTACAACAACTTTGTACCCGCCAATCCACTCCAGACACCGGCACATATCGCACCAGTATGGTATTTCACCCCGTTCTATTCCATCTTGCGTGCGGTGACTTATCCACTCTTTGGCATTGATGCCAAATTTTGGGGTGTCGTTGCCATGGGGGCATCAGCGATGATCTTTGTTCTTCTGCCCTGGCTTGATCGCAGCCCGGTTAAATCGATTCGCTATCGCGGCCCGATCTATAAAACCTTCCTTGCAGCATTTGTCATTTGCTTCTTTACGCTGGGTTATTTGGGCGTTTTACCCCCAACGCCCATGCGTACTTTAGTGTCACAAATTTGTTCAGTCATTTACTTTGCCTTCTTCTTGCTGATGCCTTTTTACAGCAGCATTGATAAATGCAAACCAGAACCCGATCGTTTGACCTCATCAGGACACGGAGCGCACTAATGAAGAAACTGTTCATTTCACTTCTTTTTATGCCCGTGCTGGCCTGGGCAAGCGGGGAGGCGCTACATCTTGATCGTGCGCCAAACCGGCTAAATGACCAAGCTGCACTGCAAAATGGCGCTAAAGTATTTGTGAATTACTGTCTTAACTGCCACTCTGCCTCCTATATGCGCTACAACCGCTTAAAGGATATAGGCCTCACCGATCAGCAGATTAAAGATAATTTAATGTTCACCGCTGACAAAGTCGGTGAGACCATGAGTGTGGCCATGCGCGGCGATGAATCAAAAGAATGGTTTGGTGTTGCGCCGCCTGATTTGACCGTTATTGCTAGAGCGCGTGCGTCGGGTGATGGTTCCGGGGCAGATTGGCTCTATACCTATCTGCGCAGTTTTTATCGTGATAGCGAACGGCCAACAGGCTGGAATAACACCGTGTTTGCGAATGTTGGCATGCCCCACGTGCTTTGGGAGTTGCAAGGCGAGCAAGTCTTGGGTGCCGACCACAAGCTGAGCTTGGCAAAGCCAGGCAAATTGAAACCTGAAGAATATGACGAGATGGTGGCTGATCTGGTCGGATTTTTACAGTACATGGGCGAACCTGCCGCCATGCAGCGCAAGAGCCTGGGCTGGATGGTTTTAGTTTTTCTAGGTGTTTTACTGGTCTTGTCCTATGCCCTTAAGCGGGAATTCTGGAAAGACATACATTAACTAAACAGGTAATGGCAACTATGGGACATCGAGAAATGAACACGTCGTCAGTACGCAAGGTCGTGCGCGATGCAGATTATTCATGGGGCACGAGCGCCATGATGAATCTGTATTCAGGCACCACATGCCCTTTCAGCCATCGCTGCCGCATTGTGTTGTACGAAAAGCAGATGGATTTTCAAGTCATTGACGTGGATTTGTTAAACAAGCCTGAAGAAATGGCGAGTATTAATCCATACAACCATGTGCCTGTGTTGGTGGATCGTGATTTGGTACTGTATGAGTCCAACATCATCAATGAATACATTGACGAGCGTTTCCCTCATCCACAGTTGATGCCGCCGGATCCACAAACCCGTGCCAAAGCGCGTCAGTTGTTATTCACCATGGAACATGAACTCTTTAGTCATGTGCCAGTGCTGGAGAAAAGTCTGAAAACAGCAGATAAATCGCGCTTGCATATCCGCGATCGACTAACTGATTTATCCGGCATGTTAAACAAGCAAAAATATTTGCTGGCAGATGAGTTCTCCATGCTGGACGTAGCCATTGCGCCTTTGCTTTGGCGACTTGATCATTATGGTATTGAACTGCCAAAAACCGCTTCATCCATCATGAAATATGCTGAGCGAATTTTCTCTCGTCAGGGCTTTATTGATGCCTTGACACCGACTGAGAAAGCCATGCGTCGTTAATCTAAAAGGCTTCTGCAGTTGTTTAGTCTGCTCGGTAGATCAGGCTACGCAACGCAGAAGTTCATTTTTAGTCCGCGCGCTAAATTTTTATGCAATCGACCAAGCCTTATTTTATTCGCGCCTTGCATGAGTGGTGTGTTGATCAGGGTTTCACGCCTTATCTTGCCGTTGCCGTGGATGAAACGACGCGGGTACCCATGGAGTTTGTTAAAAATGGCGAGATTGTTTTTAACGTAGGCTTGGAGGCAACCAATCAACTCCTGATTGACAACGACGCCATTAGCTTTCAAGGTCGCTTTGGTGGCAAAGTATTTCCTGTGCTCATACCTATAGGACGTGTCAGCGCAATTTATGCACGCGAAAACAGTGAAGGTATGGCATTTGAAATTACCGAGTCGAACATCGAGGAGCCATCAGCTCCAACGAAGCTTGGTCGTGGGCTGGCCAGTGTTGATATGACTACAGATGCCAATACGGAGTCCTCAGGTCAGATTCCTACCCAAACCCAGGTGGATCGCGCCGAAACCTCCAAACCTTCATCTGGCGACAGTCCTGCCCCAGCACCCACACGTCCGACACTGACACGTATCAAATAAACGCTTGCTTTTAACCAACCGCTTGGTGTTATTGCACACTGGCTCAACGGCTTAACAGTTGGGCGTAATACTTCAGTTTGGTTTTTGAAGTTTTATTATGAGTTTGTAGTGGGTGATGCCATCATCATGCTGGTGCCCTCGAGCAGAATCGAACTGCTGACCTACCGCTTAGGAGGCGGTCGCTCTATCCACTGAGCTACGAAGGCATGCCGCGAATTCTACCTGCTCACCTATAATTCCGCACCATTCCTGCAGTTCATCCTGCATTTGTTTTTCAGTTGTATTTTCTTGCGTTATTTCACGCGGTATCCGCCACTCATTCCCATGCCTTTAATTACTCTNNCGTATGGCCATGTTGCTTTACTTGATCGCGCTGCCATGCAGCTGGACCCCGGCGAGCGGGTTGGTTTGATTGGCCGCAATGGCACGGGCAAATCCAGCCTGCTCAAGGCGCTGGCGAATTTGGGTGCGCTGGACGATGGCGTGGTTTGGCGGCAGCCGAATTTGAACATTGCTTATGTTGCGCAAGAACCGGAATTTATTGCAGGGACGACCGTGTTCGAGGCGGTGGCGTCAGGGCTAGGCGAGATTGCCAGCGTGCTGGCCGAATACCACGCCATCACGCATAAAGTCGGCGCTGGTGACACGGCGATGATGGACAGGATGGAAGCCTTGCAAGCCACGCTGGACGCTTCTGACGGCTGGCGCATGAGTTCGCGCGTCGAGCAGGCTGTCACGCGCTTGAATCTGGATGGTGAGGCGCAAGTGACGTCTTTGTCGGGCGGCGGCAAAAAACGCGTGGCGCTGGCGCGGGCTTTGGTGGCCGAGCCGGATTTGCTGTTGCTTGATGAACCGACCAATCATCTGGATGTGGCAGGCATCTTGTGGCTGGAGGAATTGCTCAGGGACTATCCGGGTGCGGTGATGTTCATCACCCATGATCGTGCTTTTCTGGATAGTGTGGTGACGCGCATTATCGAACTTGATCGAGGCAAGCTGGTGAGCTTTCCCGGCAGCTTTGCCACTTACCAGCAGCGCAAGGAAATGTTACTGCATGAAGAGTCATTGGCTAACGCGCGTGCGGACAAGCTGTTGGCGCAGGAAGAAGTCTGGATAAGGAAAGGCGTGGAGGCACGCCGCACGCGCAGTGTGGGGCGGATTAACCGCCTGGAGCAATTGCGTAGCGACCGCGCTGTACGCCGCGCGCAGCAAGGCTCAGTTGAGTTTCAGCTGGTGCGCGGGGACGAGTCCGGCAAGCTCGTGGCAGAACTCGATGATGTTTCCAAGCACTATGGCGAACGTTGCGTGGTGAATCACTTTTCCTGCCGCATCCAGCGTGGCGACAAGATTGGTTTGATCGGGCCGAACGGCGCGGGCAAAACCACGCTGTTGCGCCTGATCCTCGGCGAGATTGAGCCGGACTTGGGCGTGGTGCGCATGGGCAGCCGCGTTGAAGTGGCTTATTTTGACCAGTTTCGCACCCAGCTTGACCCGGAGGCGGCCTTGGTGGATGTCATCAGCCCCGGCTCGGATTACGTGGAAATCGGGCAGGCCAAAAAGCACGTGATCAGCTATCTGGAAGACTTTTTATTCGCTCCGGAACGTGCCAGATCCCCCGTTAAATCGCTCTCGGGTGGCGAGCGCAATCGCTTGCTGTTAGCGCGTCTGTTTGCTCGCCCGGCGAATGTGCTGGTGCTGGATGAACCGACCAATGATCTGGATATTGAAACGCTGGAACTGCTCGAAGCCTTGCTGCAGGATTACGCGGGTACAGTGTTTTTGGTCAGCCATGATCGCGCCTTTCTGGATAACGTGGTGACGCAAACCATTGCCAGCGAAGGGCAGGGCAAATGGAAAGAATATATTGGCGGCTATAGCGACTGGCTGCAACAGCGCCCGTCAGTGGTAAGTCCTGAGGTTGCTGGTGGCAAAAAGTCGCCTACCGGCAAGCAAGCAAGCACAGAAAAGCCACCAGTCACGACCAACCCCGCTCCCAAGAAAAACAGCATAAAAAACCAACGCGCTATTGATCAGTTAATGAGCAAAATTGCACAGCTAGAAACCCAGCAGGCCGCTTTGCACGTGCAATTAGTTGATCCGGATTTTTATCAGCAATCGGTAGCACAGCAAAAAAAACTGCATCAAACTCTGGCTGATGTCGAAGCATCCATCAACGCCGCGCTGGCTGAGTGGGCAGCACTGGAAGAAAAACTCTAAACCACCCGAATACGTATCAACCCGATCAAGGAGAAGCAAATGAGCCAGACAGGCGTGTTAACCCATATTGTGGCAGCAGACGAAGACGATATTGTGGCTGTGGGGGAATCGCTCAAGCCCACAGACGAATGGAGTGGCCTGGAGCGGCGCGGCCTCGATATTGCCAAAATCGTGATGCTGCACACCTTGCTGACAAGTGACGAATTTGAGCTGGCCGCAGGTTTGTATGAACCTTTGTACATCGGCAGTACCGATGCCATCGTGTTAAAGCTCGCCGATCGAGTGACGGAAAAGCTCGCCGCTCTGGACGAAGATGCGCTTATCGAAGTTGCCACAGAACTTGCGGCTACGGCAGACTTTGAAATGGAAGGCTGGCCGGGAGAAGAGATTGAAGCACTGATTATGGAACTGGCCGATTTAGCGCAAGTGGCCTTGTCGCAAGAGCAGTCGCTTTACGTTTGGCTGCATCCGCTGCTGACTTGATTTGTTGATTACCTAAACGCATCCATTGGCTTTTCAAATCAAAATATCCGCCGTGGCTTTGTCTCTTTCAAAAACCTGGTTTGTCTATTTAATCGAATGCACCGACGGCAGCATTTACACCGGCATTGCGGTGGATGTAGAAGCCAGGTTTGACGCACACTGCGCCGGTAAAGGTGCTCGCTATACCCGCTCGCATCCGCCATTGCGGCTTTTGGCAAGCGCTGCCTATCCCGACCGATCCGCCGCCTCGCAAGAAGAATATCGCATCAAGCAGCTCACCCCGGCGGCGAAGCGGGCTTATGCTGATATTCTCATTGCGCGCGAGAATCGCCCCGCCACATGCAAGACCACTACCGTGCAGGAGCCCTGAATGAAACGTCTCTCACTGAACAGCTGGATATTTTTAGGCGCAGCCGCAGGCGTAGCGCTGGGCCTGGCCTTTGCCGCATTAGGGCCAGATTCCCCCGTGACACAGCAAGGCACTTACATCGCCGGGCTGATCGGCACGCTGTTTGTGGACATGCTCAAGATGATTGTCATTCCGCTGGTGTTCACGTCCATCGCTGTGGGCGTTGCCAACTTGCGGCAGCACCAGCAAATGCATCAAGTGTGGACGCGCACCGTCGGGTTTTTTGTGTTCTCCATGGCGCTGGCTATAGTCGTGGGTCTCACTGCGAGTCAAATTTTTCGCCCAGGGCACGGCCTGCATCTGGAGATGTTTGCCCATGTCATGACGGATGCACCTGCGCAAACCAGTTCAGCCGCCGATTTTTTTGCCAAGTTTTTGCACGCCGTGTTCATGAATCCGGTAAAAGCCATGGCGCAAGGTGATGTCTTTGCCGTTGTCGTGTTCGCGCTGATTCTGGGCGTTGCCCTCGTCAAGGGTGGCAAGCGCTTTGCCCGCGTGCATGGGCTGCTGGAAGAAGTTTTGGGCATCATGCTCATGCTGGTTGGCTGGATTATGCGCCTGGCGCCCTTGGGTATCATGGCCTTGCTCGCCAAGCTCATGGCCACGCAAGACGCCGCCATGCTCAGCACGCTCGCCACGTTTATTGCCGTGGTGATCGGCTCGCTGTTGCTGCATGGCGTGGTGTTATTGCCGCTGATTTTGTATGTCGTTACCGGCATGACGCCCTGGCACTTCTGGCGCGGTGCGCGTGAGGCTTTGATCACCGCCTTTGCCACCAGTTCGAGCTCCGCCACCTTGCCCGTCACCTTGCGCTGCACCGAGCAGCACCTGCATGTGAAACCTGATATTGCAGGCTTTGTGATTCCGCTGGGCGCCACCATGAACATGGATGGCACTGCCCTTTATGAAGCCGCCGCTGCGCTATTTATTGCCAATCTCGTTGGCATGGATTTGAGCCTTGCGCAACAGCTCATCGTCTTTATCACCGCCATGATCGCCGCTATTGGCGCACCGGGCATTCCTTCGGCGGGCATGGTCACCATGGTGATGGTGCTGCAATCTGTCGGTTTGCCTGCAGAAGCTATCGCCATTTTGCTGCCTATAGACCGTTTGCTCGATACTTTCCGTACCGCAGTGAATGTGGAAGGTGACATGATCGGCAGTCTGGTAGTGCAGAAGTGGGTGAGGGCAGAGAAGCGGTAAGATGGCATCATCAAGGCTTCATCAAAAGCTAAAAGAGTCTTAAAGTTATACAAATAGTCATACAAATAGCCATACAACTGTTTGTATCGCAAGGCTACTTCGTTCGGCGCGCATCAGTAAGACAAAACGGTGATATCAGGCGTGAGGGTATTTACTGAAGCAGCGCGTCGATGGTCGATGCATAATGGGTAGCAGCTTTCACGCTTTCTTTTCAATCAACTCAATCTTGTAGCCATCCGGGTCTTCCACGAAGGCGATGACAGTGGTTCCGCCTTTCATGGGACCGGCTTCGCGCACTACTTTTCCGCCGCGCTGGCGAATCAGATCACACGTCGCGGCGGCATCTTCTACGGCGACTGCGATGTGGCCAAAGGCTGTACCCAGCTCATACTGATCAACGCCCCAGTTGTGGGTGAGTTCGATCACTGTGCCTGTGGCTTCATCGGTATAGCCAACAAAAGCGAGAGTGAATTTTCCTGCGGGGAATTCGTGACGGCGCAGGAGGCGCATGCCCATGACTTCGGTATAAAAATGGATGGAGCGCTCCATGTCGCCCACCCGCAGCATGGTGTGTAACAGTCTCATTGAGTTATTTTGCATAATGTTTCTTTCATAAAATGGGCAGGGTGGTGGTGCAGTTTTTCAGCTCGCTGCGCGCTGTTTGCCAGTCGGGATAAAGCGTTTCCACGATACGCCAGAATTTGGCGCTGTGATTCATTTCCAAAAGATGCGCGGCTTCATGCGCGACAACATAATCGCCCAGGTGTGGTGGCAGGTGGATGAGCCGCCAGTGAATGCGTATGCCGCTTTGTCGGCTGCAACTGCCCCAGCGGGTGCGCGCGGTGGTTAAACCCAGCGACGGTGGTGGCACATTAATCTGCGCGGTGTAGTGGTTCAGTCGTTCGCCGAAGTGGTTTAGCGCACGGGCTTTTAAGGCGCGCACAGCCAGCGCGGTCAAGTCTGCCTCTGGCCTCGCTTCGAGCACCAGGGTTTGCGCCACCCAGCGAAATCGATTGGCGCCAGGCAAAACGCGCACGTCCACGGCTTGACCGAGGAGTGGGAGCGAAATGCCATCTTTCACTGTGATTTGGCGCGGCTTGTCACGTTGCACGAGTTCATCAAGTTTTTTCACAACCCATGTGCCATGGCCTTGAATAAACTGCTCAATCTCATTCAGACGTAAGCGCGTCGGCGCAGACAGACGCAGGCCGCGCTCATCAATGCGCATGGATAAGCGCCGCGTGCCAGTTTTTAGCTGGTAATCAACTATCCGCCCGGCGATCAAAATTTGCCGCGTTTTTGGCGCGGGCGCGGGGGGCGGCAAGAAGAAAAGTTTGAGTTGCTCAAGCATGCTGGGCGAACAAGGAGTGATTGGGCTGCGGGTGAACATAAGGCGCGAGCGCTTGTGTCAAGGCAGCATCGATGATTTCAGGCGCTTGCTCAATCAGCCGCCAATAACAGCGCAAAGTCGGTGCGGTGGATTTTTCTTTGCTAACGTTTTTTTCTAGCACGACCCAATGACCTCGTGCCGCAAAGGAAAGCGCCAGTCGTGGCAAGGTCAGGGCGCCTTCATGCTGTTCTGCCATTTTCAGCGGCGTGGAAACTGCCATTTGCTGCATCATTTTCTCCACCGTTTCCTCCACTATTTCGCTGTGCCGCCGTGTCACCAGCGCCGACTTTTTTTCTTCCATGCGGTTGTGCAGGCATTGCGTCAGATAGCGCATCGCTTCACTGCGCAGCCAGGCCTCGGCACAGTCCTGAATCTGCCGGGGGCTGGCGTCTTGGGGTAGCAGTAAACGCAAGATATTCGCTTCTCGGCAGGTTTGGGTTTGCGTGCTGCAAAAAGCCAGTTGCAGCGATTGGCCGAGCCATAACACAGATGCACCTTCATGCCAGCGCAGCGCGGCATCGGGCTTGGCGGCAGCGAGCCGCAGATCAAGTTGGGGTTTGCGCGCTGACCTCATGAGGCTTGGTGTCACGATAAAGCTGCGGGCTGATGCGGCGCATTTCGGCTTCTATCCAGGTTTCTGCCCGGGAGAGAATATCTGAGGCGGATAAGCCCGTCGGGNNGACAAGCCCTTTGGGTCTATCGCGGGTCCTACGCTCACGGTGACGATGCCGCTTTTTTTGAACAGCGCATTCTTGCCCCAAAACTCGCCAGAATTTAAAGCCACAGGCACCACGGGTACGCCCGTGGCAGTGGCTAGAAAAGCGCCACCACCTTTGTAACGTTGCTGGCCGCCGGGCGGCGCGCGCGTGCCTTCGGGGAAAATGATGACGGTATAGCCTTCTTTTAGCCGCGTGCCGCCAATTTCAACCAAATGCTTGATGGCTTCTTTGCCTGCGCCACGATCAATTGGAATCATGGGGGTGAGTGCGAGTGCCCAGCCAAAGAAGGGCAGTTTTTTGATTTCCTTTTTCCACACAAACACCGCGTCTTTAAATACTTCTTGCAGCACTAGTGTTTCCCAGGCAGATTGATGTTTTGAGAACACAATCGCGGCATGCGGCGGCATGTTTTCTGCGCCGATCAACCGGTACGGAATGCCCAGCACATGTTTGACCAGCCAGATCGCAAAACGCACCCAGGGCATGGCCAGCTTATGCCGCCAGCGCAAAGAGAGCGGAAAGCTGATGGCGATATACAGCAACATATAAGGCGGGGTGGTGATAATCAAAATGACTAGATATAACAAGGAGCGAAAAAAGGAGATCATGGTGGCGAAATTTTTGGAATTATTTTTCAGCCAGCAGGTGTGTAACCACGGCCGCCAGGTCAGGAAAAGTTTGCGTGTCAGGTGGCAGCGCTGGGTCTGCGGCAGTTTTTTTACCTTTGCCGGTGAGCACCAGGTAAGGTTTGGCGTCCACGGTAATCGCTGCTTGCAAATCGCGCAGCGCGTCCCCCACAGCAGGCACGCCGGTCAAATCGGCATTAAAGCGTTTGGCGATTTCGTGCAGCATGCCTGCGCGAGGCTTGCGGCAGTTGCAGTTGTCTGCGCTGGTATGCGGGCAAAAAAAGATGGCGTCAAGGCGCCCGCCGACTTGCGCTAAAGACTTGACCATTTTTTCGTGAATGGCGTTGAGCGTATCCATGTCAAACAAGCCGCGCCCCACGCCGGATTGATTGGTGGCCACCACCACGCGATAGCCCGCCTGGTTGAGCTTGGCAATGGCGGCCAGGCTGCCAGGAATGGGCTTCCATTCATCAGGCGATTTGATGAACTGGGCGGAGTCAAAATTGATGACGCCGTCGCGGTCGAGAATAATCAGTTTCATAGCAGGCTAAGTTTATGGTTGCAGCCGGCTGCCAAAAGCGCGGATAGGGGCGGTCTGTTGGCGATATTCAGGCTTTGCG
>DIUK01000056.1:2970-11847 GCA_002422995.1 Rhodocyclaceae bacterium UBA6160 | reverse complement strand
CATCCGGTCGCGCATGCCTTGCAGCGGGCGGCCAAGTCAGTTTTGCTGCCTGGGTCAAGGGCAGATTCAGCTGAAATGACGCCAGCCGTGAATGTGCGTGCCGTCACCGGTCAAGGTGTATCGGGCCTGATTGCTGGACGCGAGTGGCGTTTGGGGCGGCCGGATTTTGTGGCGGCTTTGCATCAACGCCCAGTGCCTGATGCGGTGGGCAAAAAAGTCGGCGGTGGCGAGACGGCGATAGCGCTTGGTTCTGATCAGGGTTGGGCAGCTTTTTTCTATTTCAGTGACACCGTGCGCCCGGAAGCTTTAGCGGCCATGGCGGCCTTGCGCGATGCGGGTGTGGCCTTGTCGATTTTTAGTGGTGACACGCCAGCTGCCGTGCAGCATGTGGGCCAACTATTGGGCATTGAAGATGCGCGGGGCGGCATGACGCCTGAGGATAAGTATGCGGCGCTCGCCGCGCTGCAAGCGCATGGCGCGATGGTCGCCATGGTGGGCGATGGCGTGAATGATGCGCCGGTGCTGGCGCGGGCGCAGGTGTCGATTGCCATGGGCGGCGGGGCGGATCTGGCGCGCGCACAAGCGGATATCGTGTTGCTGGGCAATCAGTTGTCAGCGCTGGCCAGTGGCCTGCAGTTGGCGAAAACAACCCTGCGCATCGTGCGGCAAAATCTGGCTTGGTCTTTTGCTTACAACTTGATCGCCATTCCGTTGGCGATGCTGGGCTGGGTTACGCCCTGGATGGCGGGGATAGGCATGTCGGCCAGCTCGCTCTTTGTGGTGCTCAATGCCTTGCGGTTGAATAGAGGAAAAGGTTTTAATAGCCAGCCTAAACTTGATAAAGCCAAAGGATCAAGTCTTTAATGGATAGCCTGTATCTTTTAATCCCGATTTCTTTGCTGATCGTGTTTTGCATTGGCCTGATTTTCTGGTGGTCGTTGAAAAACGGCCAATTTGATGATCTGGAAGGGCCGGGTTATCGGGTGTTAATGGATGACGATTCAGTTTTAATGTCAGAAGATCATAACGCCCGTGCTGACAAAGAGCAGAAATCAGTTGAACACTCCTCCCATCCATTTAGTCCTTAATGCACGTGTAAGTTGCTGGATTTCTATTGCAGGTGCTGCAATTTGATGAATTAAATCTAGTGCAATGCAACATTCTTTGACTTATATCAAAGAATAATCAACCAATAATCAAGTAATCTGCAATCATTGCATGAAGCTCAGGCTACTTCGGTTGGGCGCATGAATATCGAAATTTTTATATTTTCCAGGATAAGCATATGGCGCAATCACCAGCACTGTACAACTATCAAGTTGTACGCCAATTTACTGTGATGACGGTTATCTGGGGCGTTGTGGGAATGCTCGTGGGCGTTATTATTGCCGCGCAGCTTGTTTGGCCAGAACTCAATGTTAATGAATACTTGAGTTATGGTCGGCTCAGGCCATTGCATACGAATGCGGTTATTTTTGCGTTTGGTGGTTGTGCTTTGTTCGCCACATCCTATTTTGTTGTGCAGCGCACCAGTCATGTGTCTTTGTTTGCACCGAGACTGGCTGCCTTTACGTTCTGGGGCTGGCAGCTGGTGATTGTTTTAGCAGCGATTACCCTGCCAATGGGCATGACCCAAGCCAAGGAATATGCTGAGCTTGAGTGGCCAATAGATATTTTGATCACCCTGGTCTGGGTGTCTTATGCAATTGTCTTTTTTGGCACGATTGCGAAACGGAAGGTCTCGCATATTTATGTAGCTAACTGGTTTTATGGTGCATTTATTTTGGCTGTTGCTTTGCTGCATTTGGTCAATAGTGCTGCAATTCCGGTGAGCCTGTTTCCTATGAAGTCTTATTCTGCCTATGCTGGCGTTCAAGATGCCATGGTGCAGTGGTGGTATGGGCACAATGCCGTGGGCTTTTTTCTGACGGCTGGATTTTTGGGCATGATGTATTACTTTGTGCCAAAGCAAGCGGAGCGCCCGGTGTATTCGTATCGTTTATCGGTAGTGCACTTTTGGGCACTGATTTTCACCTATATGTGGGCAGGCCCGCATCACCTGCATTACACCGCTTTGCCTGATTGGACACAAAGCCTTGGTATGGTGTTCTCGCTGATTCTTCTGGCGCCTTCGTGGGGAGGCATGATCAATGGCATCATGACGCTCTCTGGTGCTTGGCATAAGTTGCGCGACGATCCAATTTTGAAATTCCTCATAACGTCCCTGTCTTTTTACGGCATGTCGACTTTTGAGGGGCCGATGATGTCAATCAAGACGGTGAATGCCCTCTCGCATTACACCGACTGGACGATTGGTCATGTGCACAGTGGTGCCCTGGGTTGGGTAGCCATGATTTCGATTGGTTCGGTTTACTACTTATTGCCGCGTTTGTACGGAAAAACCCAGATGCACAGCATGAAAGCGGTGGAAATGCATTTTTGGATTTCAACCATTGGCATTGTGCTGTATATCGCTTCAATGTGGATCGCCGGGGTAATGCAAGGCTTGATGTGGCGGGCAACGAATGCTGATGGAACGCTGACTTACTCGTTTGTTGAGTCCGTCAAAGCGACTTATCCGTTCTGGACAATACGGTTACTCGGTGGCGCGCTGTTTTTCTCGGGCATGCTCTTGATGACTTGGAATATGTTCAAAACGATGGCGGGTGGGCAAGCGGTTGATGCGCCGGTGTTAAAGGCTGCGGTTGCACATTGATGTATTGCTACAGGTTCGTTCCTATTAGATAACCATGCCATTACACAGGAGTATTCAGCAATGCTGACGCATGACAAGATTGAAAGAAATGTGGGCTTATTGATTGTTCTCACAATCCTGACCATTAGCGTGGCCGGTTTGTTGGAGATTGTGCCGCTGTTTTTTCAGAAGTCGACCACTTCCCCAATCAATGCTCTCATTAAGCCTTATCCGCCCTTGCAACTTTCCGGGCGCGATATTTATATTCGAGAAGGTTGTTACAACTGCCATTCCCAGATGATTCGTCCGTTTCGTGCTGAAACTGAGCGCTATGGCCATTACTCCGTTGCCGGCGAGTTTGTTTATGACCATCCGTTTCAGTGGGGATCTAAGCGGACTGGTCCGGATTTAGCGCGTGTGGGTGGGCGGTATTCGGATGTATGGCACAGAACGCATTTGTTGAATCCGCGAGATGTCGTGCCTGAATCCAATATGCCGGCTTATTCCTGGCTGGATCGCCCCTTAACGGCAGGCGATATCAAAGCCAAGATGTTGGCTTTACGTAATGTTGGTGTGCCTTATACCGATAGTGAAATTGCTGCTGCGCCTGCTGAACTTCAGGGGAAGTCCGAATTGGATGCATTGGTCGCCTATCTGCAGGGCATGGGCACCGCGATTAAACAGGTGCGCTAAAGCGAGACCGCTATGGAAATTAATGAGTTGAGGTCTGCGGTAACAGTGCTGTCTTTTTTGATTTTTATCGGAATTATTTGGTGGGCTTATTCTGACCGACGGCGGCAATCATATGACCAAGCCGCAAGAATCCCGCTGGATGACGATGAGTTATCGAGTCCCTGTGAAACCTTACCTAAACCAAAAGTGTTGCATAGACAAAGAGAAAAACAGCAAAAGGGCACATCATGAGCGATTTTTTTAGCAGCTTTTGGAGTATTTATATTACGGTTGTGAGCTTGGTAAGTATTATTGGTTGCGCGGCCCTGCTTTGGCTGCAAAGCTCCGCTAAACATCTGCCAGGACAGACCACAGGACACGTTT
Organism: Rhodocyclaceae bacterium UBA6160; assembly: GCA_002422995.1. Classification (GTDB taxonomy): domain Bacteria; phylum Pseudomonadota; class Gammaproteobacteria; order Burkholderiales; family Rhodocyclaceae; genus Rugosibacter. The sequence continues at coordinate 8,096 of DIUK01000056.1, read as the reverse complement.
GGGATGAAACGCTGGAAGAGTTTAGTAATCCTTTGCCGAACTGGTGGCGCTGGTTATTTTATTTTACAGTTATTTTTTCACTGTTTTATCTGGCGATGTATCCAGGCTTGGGTAGCTTTAAAGGCCAATATGGATGGACGTCTGTTGGTCAATATGACAAGGAAATCAACAAGACAGAAGAGCAATACGGCCCGATTTTTCAGAAATATCTAAAACAAGATATTCGTACCGTTGCCATGAATCCAGAGGCAAAAGAGATGGGGCAGCGACTTTTTTTAACCTATTGCTCACAGTGCCATGGGTCAGATGCCCGTGGCGCCAAAGGATTTCCTAACCTGGCAGATAAAGACTGGCTATATGGTGGCACGCCAGAAGATATCAAGACATCTATTACCCAGGGGCGGATGGGGGTAATGCCAGCTAAAGGCGTAAAGCCCGATTTAAGCGGTGAGGACATCAAGGATATTGCAAATTATGTGCGCTCATTATCGGGCATGGCTGCTGACTCGATCAGGGTTCATCGCGGCAAGCCTTTGTTTGGTTCAGCTTGTGCAGCCTGCCATGGAGCAGAAGGTCAGGGCAATATGGGCGTCGCGCCTAACTTGGCTGATAACATTTGGCTGTATGGCCGCTCGGAGAATGCCATTATTGAAACCATAACGCAGGGGCGCATGAACCAAATGCCCGCGTTTGGCGATTTTCTTGGCGAAGCTAAAGGCCACTTGTTGACTGCTTATGTTTATGGTTTGTCGCAAGGTGGTTTCAATGAATCCGAGAAGGCAGAATGATTCAGGTTGCATGAGAGGAAAGGTGGTGCTTTTAATAAGTATCGCTTTTCCGCTACGGATGTTTTTGGTTTGACTCACTAAATTACCTGCTAAAAATACTCACCATGGCCATATCGCCAACGCCTGTTGAAAAGCCTGTGATCTTTATTGAAAAAAGTCTGTACGAAGTTCACAATAAAGTTTATCCGCGCTCAGTGAGTGGGGTTTATGCCAATGCGCGATGGTTAATGGTGTGGTTCACCCAGTTGCTGTTCTATGGTTTGTGCTGGTTGCCATGGCATGGAAGACAGGCTGTGCTGTTTGATTTGGTAGCGCGGAAGTTTTATGTGTTTGGGCTGGTTTTTTGGCCGCAGGACGTGATTTATCTTGCTGTTTTATTAATTATTTCGGCTTATTCACTTTTTTTATTTACCGCAGTAGGTGGCAGGCTGTGGTGTGGCTATGCATGCCCGCAAACTGTATATACCGAAATTTTCTTGTGGATAGAGCGCAAGATAGAAGGTGATCGTACTGCACGAATGAAACTTGATTCTGCTGCCATGTCGTCACGAAAAATATTGCTCCGATTGGCTAAATATGTCGCTTGGGGGCTCTTGGCGCTGTGGACTGGATTTACTTTTGTTGGGTACTTCACGCCTATTAAAACCTTGGCGGCATCCGTTTTTAGTTTTTCACTCGGTCCATGGGAGACGTTCTGGATTATTTTTTACAGTACGTTTACTTATATTTTTGCTGGACACTTGCGTGAGCAGGTGTGTAAATACATGTGCCCTTACGCACGTTTTCAAGGGGTGATGTTTGATCCGGATACACTCACCATTACCTATGATGCCAAGCGTGGCGAGCCTCGCGGTGGCCACAAAAAAGGGGATGACTACAAGGCGCAAGGCAAAGGCGATTGTGTTGATTGTGGTATTTGTGTGCAGGTTTGCCCAACGGGAATTGATATACGCAAAGGCTTGCAGTATGAGTGCATTGGCTGTGCAGCTTGTATTGATGCCTGTGATCAAGTGATGGAGAAAATGAGCACACCCAAGGGCTTGATTCGGTATTCAACTGAACACGCCATCGCTTCTCAATGGGGTTGGCGCGAGATTATTGGACATGTTATCCGGCCACGTGTTTTGATATATGCCGTTGTGCTGTGGGTAATTATTCTTGCTTTTATTTGGGGCGTTGCAACAAAACCTGCGCTAAAAGTGGATGTGATTCGTGATCGTGCTGTGTTGGCAAGGGAAGTTGATAACGGCATGATTGAAAACGTGTATCGCTTGCACTTGATGAATGTGTCGGAACATGCGCAGCAATATGAGCTCACCGTGCGCGGTTTGCCTGGCTTAACCATGCTGTCGCCCCCCGTATTTGACTTGCCAACTGAGGCTGACAGAACAGTGCTGGTGCAAGTACAGGCCCCACCTGAGAGCGGTAAAAAAGGCGCCCATGAAATTTACTTTGATTTCAAGGATGTTTCAGGGCATGAGCCGATCATTAGCGAAGAGGCTAAATTCTTTCTGCCATGAAAAACTTTAAAGTCAATGATGGACACCCCTGGTACAAAGAGCCCTGGCCATGGTTACTAATGCTAGGGCCTTGTGTTGTCGTTATCGCGGGCTTGTGCACGGCCTGGATTGCCGTAAAGTCTGACGATGGTTTAGTCACTGGCGATTATTACAAAAAGGGTTTGAACATGAATCAAACCTTGTTGAGTAGTGCGCAAGCGCAAAAATCCGGTTTGCGGGCAGGTATTCGCTTGAGCGTTGATGGATTGTCTGTTCGTTTGCAGACATCTGATTCGGCGTTTGTTTTGCCAAAAAATATTGTGGCAACCATTTCTCATCCGACTCGTGCAGGGCTTGATCAAACTTTTATTTTGCAGCGATCAGGTGACAGATATCTTAGTGAGAGTTTGCATCTTCCCTTAGCTGGTCATTGGCTGGTTTTGCTGGAGGATGAGAAAAAGACCTGGCGGCTGCTGGGCAATATAATCTTGCCTGCACAAGGTGAAACTTTGATTGGTTGGACTCAGCCTCAGCAGGCAAGGGACGTACTTGAATAGGTTGATCAGCTATTTTTAAGCGGTTTTTGGAAAAAAGCGGTTTTTGGAAAAATCGAGAAATAGGCAAAAGCATCACTAAAAGGTAAGACAAGATAGCTCATCCTCGTTCATAATAAAGCTAGATAACAAGTAGTCGGCTCAAAGTAAAGCCCGCTTATTTCAAGGGAGTGCGTGATGAATACAACTCAACATGTCTTGTCGGTATTGTGGACGTCTTTTTTAGTTGCAGGCGTTGCTGAAGGTGTTTTTTTTACTTTGATTGATCCGCAGGCACTTTATTTTCTTGGCAAGCCAGTTCATTTTTCCAGTATCGCCACGTATTCCATTGGTTTTTTTTGTTTTTGGTTTTTGTGTGCAACGTCAAGCTTGATTACGTATCTTCTGATTCGCTCTGAGCAACTATCCATAGTTGAAAAGCCGCTTGTATGAGATTTTACTTTTAACTGGGAAGCGCTGATTTTGAGTGGTGGAGATGCTCTGATTTTAAATATCAGAATGGTTTATATGTGCCGAGCCTTATCGGGATGCGTCATCATGCGAGAGCAGTTTTTTTAGTCTGGCAGTATCCATGAGACGGATGCGTTTTTTTTCTACTTGTACCAGTCCTTCTTCTTGCAAGTGTGAAAAAGCTCGGCTGACAGTTTCGAGTTTTAAGCCCAGGTAAGACCCAATTTCTTCCCGCGTCATGCGCAAGTTGAAGTCAGCTGCAGCATAACCTCGAGCGATGTAACGTTGCGAGAGATTCAGTAAGAAGGCAATGACGCGTTCTTCAGCACGCATTGCACCCAGCATCATCATCATGCCTTGATCACGCACAATTTCGCGGCTCAGTACACGGTGTAGATGACGCTGAAGTGTAGGCACTTTGAGTGAAACTGATTCGAGCTGATTAAAAGGAATAAGGCACACTTCACTGTCCTCAAGCGCAATGGCGTCGCAATGGTGGGTTTCTGCACTAATACCATCCATGCCTAGCACTTCTCCCGCCATATAAAAACTGGTGACCTGATGGCGGCCATCTTCGGAGAGCACCTCTGTTTTGAAAAAGCCAAGTTTGACTGCATAAATCGCCGTAAAGTGATCGCCTGAGCAAAACAGTGCATCACCACGGGCTACTTTTCGTCGTTCGCTGACTAAATGGTCAATGGTCGACAATTCAGCGGTTGTTAAGCCCACCGGCAGACAAAGCTCTTGCAAATTGCATTGCGAGCACGCCGCATGGGGGGCATGTATTGGATTAAGCGTAGCTTGCCTGGAAAGTTCGTTCATAGGTAGGTGATGAGCTTGAGCAGAAGAAGAAGGGCAAAGTGGCTGAGTAGCTAGAACAGGTTGGCTAAATAAAGTGCAGCGATGATGCGGCAACGCTTGCAGTGTTTTTGACTTTTATCAATCTGCGCTCTACTTGTATGGTGCAATATAGCAAGTGTCGATTTTATGCCCAATTCTAAGGTTATGAGCGAGCAAGATATTATTTTCGATCGCGAGTTGATCCGCCGCTTTGAGGTTAACGGGCCACGATACACCTCCTATCCTACAGCGGATCGCTTTGTTGAGGCGTTTACCGCGACTCATTATGTGCATTGGCTCGGTCAGCGCGGTACGGTTTCAGCGAGTCGTCCATTATCGGTGTATGTGCATATCCCATTTTGTCCATCAATTTGCTATTACTGTGCCTGTAACAAAATCATTACTAAAGATCACGGCCGATCAGCAAAGTATCTTGCTTATTTGGCGAGGGAGATGGATGCTGTTTTATCGCATTTAGCCGGCGGAGTCGAAGTATCGCAGCTCCACTGGGGCGGTGGGTCGCCAACTTTCCTGGTCGATGATGAGCTACGGCTGTTGATGGGCATGATCCGCGAGCGTTTTATGCTTTTGCCCGATGGCGAGTATTCGATTGAAGTCGATCCGCGGAATGTGAGTGTCGAAACGGTTGCCTTGTTGGCCGAGCTTGGCTTTAACCGTATGAGTATTGGTATTCAGGATTTTTCATTGGACGTGCAAAAAACAGTTAATCGCATTCAAAGTCTGGAAGAGACCAAGCGCGTGATGACTGCTGCACGCGACTTTGGTTTTAAGTCGATTTCAGTCGATTTGATGTATGGCTTGCCCAAGCAAAATGTCATCAGCTTTAATCACACCCTGGATGCAGTGATCAAACTCAGCCCGGATCGCTTGTCTATCTACAACTATGCTCATGTACCGAGTCAAGCCAAGGCGCAACGCCGTATCAGCAGCGCCGACTTGCCAACAGCCGATGAGCGCTTGCAGATTTTGCAACT
>DIUK01000056.1:149-2954 GCA_002422995.1 Rhodocyclaceae bacterium UBA6160 | reverse complement strand
CTTTTGCATCGTAATTTTCAAGGTTATTCCACCCATGCAGAGGCGGATTTAATCGCTTTTGGTGTCTCAGCAATTGGAAAAATTGGTGCCGCCTATGTGCAGAATGTTCGCACCTTGGATGAGTACTACAGTTTGCTGGATCAAGGTAACTTGCCCATCTTGCGTGGTATCCAATTAAATGCAGATGACTTGTTGCGGCGCAGTATCATTCAATCCTTGATGTGTCATTTTGCCTTGCCTATTGAGTCAATAGAGATTGCGCATTTAATTGATTTCAAGTCTTACTTTACAGCTGAGTTAGACGATTTGTCTGCCATGGAAGAGGATGGTTTGGTTAGCGTGACGGATCAATGGATTACGGTGAATCCATCTGGCCGCTTGCTGGTGCGCGCTATTGCCATGGTGTTTGACCGTTATCTGCGGACGGATAGGGAAAGGATTCGTTATTCAAAAGTCATTTGAATAAGTTTTTTTCTGCCCGATGGCGGTATTAAAGCGGATGTAGCGTACTAAGGACAAATATTGGATGTATGACGCAGGGCTTGTAGCTGTTTTTCTTGTTGGCTTGCTGGGCGGCGTGCATTGTGTGGGCATGTGTGGCGGAATAGTTTCTGCCTTGACTGTCCAGTTACCGCAGCACAAAACACCCTGGTCAATTCACTTGGCTTATAACCTTGGGCGTATCAGTAGTTATATGGTGGCCGGCGCCATCATGGGCGCAGTGGGCAGCTTGGGCTTGTTGCTGGAGCATTGGTTGCCAGTGCAAATGGTGCTCTATGTAGGTGCCAATTTAATGCTGATTGGCTTGGGGTTGTATCTTACAGGCCTCACGCGAACGCTGGCTTTTGTTGAGCGTGCTGGTCACTGGCTATGGCGGCGTGTACAGCCTTGGACGCGTCGTTTTCTTCCGGTTAAAGGCGTGCGCCAAGCGCTGCCGCTTGGCATGCTCTGGGGCTGGTTGCCTTGCGGCCTGGTGTATAGCGTGCTGGCGATGGCGTTGCTGTCTGGCAGCCCGTTGCGCGGTGCGCTCATCATGCTGGCTTTTGGCCTCGGTACCTTGCCCAATCTTATGCTTGCAGGGCTGTTGCTGGTGCGGTTTCGTCGTTTGACACAAGGGCGTACTTTGCGTTTGCTGAGTGGTTGTTTAGTGCTGCTGTTTGGCGTGTGGGGTCTTATCAACGCGACAACGCTAGGTGGCAAGCTCTGGCAGGGCATTGTTTGTCACGTGTAAAAAGTCGGCGCTGGTAAGACGGCGCGCAGATGCTTTTCGCAAGGCCAGGGCCCATGTAATTAAGGTCTGTGTAATTAGGGTCTATATAAACCCCTCTGCAAAATGGTTGTTTCTTGATGCAAGTCAACTCAAACTGCCCAGTCTCTGGATACCCTGAGCTACTCATTTTCAGATGTCGTGAAATTGAGCGGTTAAGCGAGGATTATCACGATAAAAAGAGGAGATCGCCATGGCTGTTACGCGGTTGAGCTACATGAGCATTTACGCGCTGGACATGGTTGCCAGTGAGAAACATTACACCGAGGTGGTTGGCTTGAGAGTCACGGGACGCCGCCCTGGGCAGGTATATTTGCAAGCGCATGAGTCACAGGATCATCACTGTCTTATCCTGAATGCGGCTGATCGAGCAGGTCTGCATCATGTTGGATTCAAGGTGAATGACATCAATGATCTGGCAGAAGCGGAGGCCGTGGCCAAAGACTGGGGTCTGGTGACGCAGCGCGTTGCGGATGAGGAGGTGCTGGGGCAAGGCAAGGGGGTCATGATTACCTTGCCATCGGGTCACGTGTTGAATCTTTTTTATCATTCCGACAGGTTGGGCTATAGCTACGGGATGCACAATCCGGACATTGTTTTAGAACATCTCGACGGTGTGACGCCGGTGACACATCTGGATCATGCTTTGTTGGCGGGCAACGATTGCGATAAAACCGTCAAGTTCTTGATGGAAGCGCTGGACTTTAATCTGACGGAAACCATACTGGCGCCAGATGGTAGTCCATTTGCTTTCTTTTTAACCACTAGCAGTACGATCCATAATCTCGCCTTTGCGCCTGGCCCGTCGAATGGCTTGCACCACATTGCGTTTTATGTGAATGATCGGGCCGATGTGATTCGCCGCGTGGATATGTTGAAGCACAGAAAAATTGCCACGCTGGGCTATGGCATTAGTCGCCATGGGATTGGCGGGGTGACGACAACCTACTTCTTCGACCCATCAGGAAACAGAAATGAATTTCAGTGTGGCGTGTATGAAGCATCAACGATTCGGGGTAATGTGCCGCCGATTGTCTGGGCCGGTGAAAACATTCCCCGTGGCACCTTTTATTACGAGGCTACCATCCCGCCCAATTTCTTTGAAGTAGTGACATGACCAACGTTTTTTTAGCATCCCGGTAAAAGTAAAAAGCGGTGCAACCTCTGGGTTGCACCGCTTTTTTACTGGTTAGCCAGCAGCTCAGTTCTAGTTCAGGCGGCTACTTTTTGCGTTAGACCAGCCTCTGCTTCGCCTATCCAATCAGGCCATCCTGCACGGCGATTGGCTTCCCTGGCCAGTTTTCTTTCTTCAGGTGAGGCATATTCCAGATCCCATTTTTTCAAGCGGGGCTTAACAATCAGGTTATCCCAGACCCAGGGAATGAGCGCAGCGGGGGCGCAGATGAACACGCTGGGCATTTCAGGGGCGCCTTTGTGCACTTGCAGGTTATAGAAAGGCAAAAAGCCATCACGATGGTGATCAATATGGTTGGTAATTTCCACACCTGCGATACGTGACATGGTGGAGAAATGATGCC
>DIUK01000056.1:0-130 GCA_002422995.1 Rhodocyclaceae bacterium UBA6160 | reverse complement strand
ATCGGTTGGCTGGTGACGCGTTGCAACCCGTAATGTTGCAGATAATTGAGGGCTTCCAACACAAACTTTGTGGTCACCATAACCGCTAGCGTCAAGCTGCCTGCAAGCACGCCTGCATATAAACCAATAC
>DIUK01000071.1 GCA_002422995.1 Rhodocyclaceae bacterium UBA6160 | reverse complement strand
GCTGCACTGAACATTCAACCCACGGCGCGTGCAGAAGAACTGGGTGTGGAAGATTATGTACGCTTGGCCAATGCCAAGGCTGCCGCGCTTGCAAAGTCATAATATTTTTTAAGTCTGCTGATACCATGAAAATTGCTACCTGGAATGTGAACTCTTTTAAAGTCCGTTTGCCGCATGTGCTGGATTGGCTTGCAACAACACAAACTGATGTGCTGTGCGTGCAGGAAACCAAGATGGAAGATAAGGTTTTTCCTTACGCGGAACTGCAAGCCGTCGGTTATCACGCTGTGCATAATGGGCAGAAAACTTATAACGGCGTGGCGATTTTGTCACGGTTGGAAATGACCGATGTGCACCTGGATATTCCCGATTTTGAGGATGTACAAAAACGCGTGATTGCCGCCACCATTGATGGCGTGCGTGTGGTGTGTGGTTATATGCCCAATGGACAAGCCGTCGGCTCAGAAAAATATGACTACAAGTTGCAGTGGTTTGCAGCGCTAACCCGCTGGTTAAAAAATGAGTTGGCGCAGCATCCAAAACTCGCGCTACTGGGTGACTTTAATATCGCCCCGGAAGACCGCGATGTGCATGACCCAGTCGCCTGGAAAGATCAGATTTTATGCAGTGAACCAGAGCGTGCCGCATTTGCAAAATTGCAGGCGCTGGGGCTGCAAGATGCGTTCAGATTGTTTGAACAGCCGGAAAAGATATTTTCCTGGTGGGATTACCGGCAAATGGGTTTTCGCCTCAATCGCGGCTTGCGCATTGATCATATTTTGCTTACCTCCGAACTGGCAGAGCGCTGCCGTAGTTGCTTGGTGGATAAGGCGCCTCGCAAGCTGGAGCGGCCCTCAGACCACGCGCCGGTGATTGCTGAAGTCGCAAATGGTGCATAGCACGTTGCCTCCACCAACGGCATAGCCTTGCACGCGAGCAATGACAGGTTTGGGGACGTCGCGAATGAGGTTATGCAGTTCTTCAATTGGCAGACCAATCGTGCCCCGGCCGTCATATTGTCCTTCATGAGCTGATTGATCTCCTCCTGTGCAAAATGCTTTTTCCCCTGCACCGGCCAAGACAATGACGCCAATATCGCGATTAAAACCTGCTTTGTTAAAGGCATGAATCAACTCTTCACACGTCTGGCCGCGAAACGCATTCATTTTTTCCGGTCGATTGATCGTGATCCATGCAGCACCATTACGTACTTCGTAGAGAATATCTTCGTATTGCATTCAAGCTGCCTCCATTCATTTTGTTGTAAGAATTTTTTTCTATTCTTGCATATTAAATGTAAGAATCGATAACCGTAGCAAGTAGCAAAAGCAAACAGTGAGAGTTTTATGACTGATGAACATCACAATCCCCTTGCCAGTGGGCATGGCGCACATAGTCATGCACCGGCTTCATTTGATCGTGCCTTCTTGATTGGCATAGTGCTCAATGTCACATTCGTGATTGTCGAGCTCATCGCCGGCTGGCATGCTGATTCTTTAGCGTTGCTGGCTGATGCAGGCCACAATTTATCGGATGTTGCGGGTTTGCTCTTAGCCTGGGGCGCCGTGCTTATGGGACGTCGCATTCCTGATCAGCACTACACCTACGGATGGCGAAGGGCGTCTATTCTGGCCGCGTTTGTTAACGCGATGATTCTATTGATCGCTATGGGTTTATTGATATGGGAAGCCGCTCACAGACTACAGTCGCCGGTTCCCATTGAGGGGGGCGTGGTAATGATCGTCGCAGCGATTGGTGTGGTGATTAACAGCATGACTGCTGCGTTATTCATGTCTGGCCGTCGGCATGACATCAATATCCGTGGCGCGTATCTGCATATGGCTGCCGATGCAGTGGTCTCGATGGGCGTGTTATGCGCAGGCTTGATTTATATGTGGCAAGGCTGGCTATGGTTAGATGCGGTGGTAAGTTTGGTGATTGCCATGGTGATTATCTTTGGGACCTGGGGTTTGTTTCGTGAATCGATTCACCTGCTGTTCGACGGCGTGCCGGAGGGAATCGACTTGGTTGCCGTGGCTGCATGCTTGCGTAGCCAAACGGGAGTGACCGAGGTGCATGATTTACACGTTTGGGCGATGAGCACAACTGAAACTGCACTGACGGCGCACCTGGTGATGCCCGCAGGTCATCCAGGTGATGCGGCGATGGAGGCGATAGCGCATGTGCTGGCGCACGAGTTTGCCATTACGCACCCCACATTGCAGATTGAATTTGAAAAACACGATCATGGTTGCCAAATGGCTTTCTCAAATGTGATCTAGCGATATCAGCTTAAAAGTCGGCGCTGGCAATACGGCGAGGATAGTTGAAAATACGTTGAAAATACGTTGAGCATACGGTTCAACGCCACAGCAGTAGGTGATAGATATAAAACCTAGGAGAGAAGCGCGCATGATAGATAAAAACAAACCCCGTGAATTGGCTGTCATGGTTGGTGCAACCGGTTCTTTGGGCAAAGTCATTGCAAATCGGCTGGTGGTATCCGGTCTTGACTTGCTGGCAGTCGGGCGGTCTGAGGCAGCACTTGAATCATTGACGGCTGGTTCGCCACATATGCGTTATTGCGTGGCGGATATCAGCGACAATGCCTCGATTCAAACCATTGCGCAGTCGATTGATGCGCCTGTGCGTATAGCGATTCACGCACCCGGCGTGCCGGTGGCAGGTGGTGTGCTGGAAGCGCCGCCGGATGTTTTAGCGCAAGCCGTGAATATCAAAGCCGGTGGCATGATGCGTCTATTCCGCGCGGTAGAAAAACATCTGGTGAAGCATTCTCGCCTGGTTGCTGTTGGTGGCCATTATGGGTTTGAACCGACAGCCTATGCCGCCACGGCAGGTGTTGCAAACGCAGCGCTAACGAATTTGATGCGTCAGTTAAGCTGGGCCGTGGGTGAGCGGGGTATTACCGCACATTTGGTCGCCCCCGGGCCGGCAGAGACGGAACGGTTGCATGCAATTGCTGCCGCAAGCGCAGCAAAACGGGGTGTGACGGCAGAAACCGTGCTGAACGAGTTGCTGGAAGAGTCTGCCATTCATGCGTTTACTTCACCAGAACAAGTGGCGTGGGGCATTTGTCTGTTGCTAGCACCTGAGGCAGATGCCATGGCGGGTGCATCAATCATGCTGGATGCAGGGCGTCGCCGTGGTTTGCCATGAGAGTAAAGTATAAGCAGCACATATGATGAAAGCAGGGTGATCAAAAATGACGCTGTTCTTGTTCTCTGAGGTATTGGCGGATGCCAGCGGCAGTGATGCGAAAAGCAGAAATTGCAGCGCGTAAGATGGCAGGATAGGTAAGTATTGAAGCTGCTGCTGGAGTCATTTTGAAGTCATGTTCAAGTTAGCTGTTGAAAAGGAGTTTTAATGAAGCTTTCGTTTCATGGTGCATCGCAAGGGGTTACTGGTTCTTGTTACTTGATAGAGCATGCGGGTGTGCGCGTGCTTATTGACTGCGGCCTTTTTCAAGGGGGGCACGAGATTGATGAAGATAACGCAGAGCCATTTGGGTTTGATGCGGCCAATATTGATTTTTTATTACTTACCCATGCGCATCTGGACCATTGCGGAAGAGTACCGTTATTAGTCAAACGCGGATTTCGTGGAGAAATTATTACCACCGCAGCGAGCCGAGCATTAGCGCGCATTGTGATGCTGGATTCAGCGCATTTGCAGGAGGAAGACGCCCGCTGGCGTGCACGCAAGCTCGCGCGACGCAGCAAAAAAAACCAGGAGATACCTGAGCCGCTATACACACGGCTGGATGCGTTGGAAAGTCTTGATTATTTTGGTCGCGTTGCGCAGTACAACCAACCAATCACCTTGGTGCCGGGTTTGACGGCGATGTTCATTGATGCGGGTCATATTCTGGGTTCGGCCAGTATTCGATTGTGCTGGGAGGAGAGTGGCGCAGAACGCAGCATGGTTTTTTCTGGCGATATTGGTAATTCAAAACGTCCTATATTGCGTGATCCAACACCGCCGCCGGTGAGTGACATTATCGTGATGGAAACGACCTATGGCAACCGGGCGCATAAGGCATTAGCGCCTTCAGTTGAAGAGCTTTATCAGGCGGTTGAAGATACTTTTCGGCGGGGTGGAAATGTGATTATTCCTACCTTTGCGTTAGAGCGCGCGCAAGAAATCTTGTTTTATTTGCGCGCGGGCATGGATAGCGGCCGCTTATCCCGCAATCTGCAAGTGTTTCTGGATTCTCCGATGGCGATCTCTGCAACCGAAATTTTTCGTCGGCATCCGGAATGTTTTGATGAAGAAACACGCACTTTGTTTGATGCAGGGCGTGACCCTATGCGCTGGCCTGGATTGCATTTTACCGCCGAGACGGCGGACTCCATCGCGTTAAATAATATTACCAGCGGTGCGGTAATCCTCGCTGGGTCAGGCATGGCCACGGGTGGCCGGGTGCGGCATCACTTAAAACAGCACCTGTGGCGCGAAAATTCGAGTGTCGTATTTGTTGGTTATGCCGCCTATGGCACACTGGCGCGGCGAATTATAGATGGCGCAAAAACGGTTACTTTATTCGGCGAAGAAGTGAGTGTGCGTGCGCATCTTTACACCATCAATGGTTTTTCTGCGCATGCTGATTGTGATGAGTTGCTTGCCTGGCAGCAGCATAGCTGTGCAAGAAAGACTTTCCTGGTTCATGGTGAAGTAGAAGTCATGCAATTATTTGCAACCAGGCTGAAAAACACACAGATCGTGATGCCGAAATTAGGTGAGGCTTTTGAGTTGTAAAGTTAGTGCGTGTCCGTGTAATTGTTGGTGGTTTCTAAGTGTATGTAGGTAGTTTTTAGCATGATGATTGTTAATTTCTTGTAGCGGGTGAAGTTTTGATTTTTTAATTTCCATACTTAAAGGAGTGCATCGTGGCGACTAAAAAAGTTGAATCAAGTGACGCGTTGGAGCATCGTGTCAAGCAGGTGGTGACTGAGGGTACGGATGTGCAGGCGGCCGTCTATAAAATTACACTGGATGCCATGAGCAATCACGCTTTAGGTCTTGAGTCTATTGGCCGCATCATGCAAGCGGTAGTCAAAGGCACGCACGACGGAGTGCAAGATGAAATTGACAAAACTAAAACTCAAACACAAGCCGCACAGGCGAAGATGAAAGATGCTATTTCAGGGCTTGATGCAGCGCTCACAAAATTTGCAGCAACCACTAAGCTTGCACTGGAAGAGGCGGCCGGCAAAGCGCAAAAATTCTCTAGTCAAGACATGGTGAGCACGCGTGCTGATCTTGAGAGCTTGGAAGAGTTATTTCTTGAAACCATGAAAACATCGGCAAATGCAACGCGAGGTCTGGCTTCGGACATGTTGTCAGATATGGTGGCTCATACGCGGCGTACGGGTACTGCCGTAGGGGAGCAAATTAAATCGACACTGGAAACATTGACCCATCAAATGGCTGCCGTGAGTAAAACTCAGGTTGAGGCAGGCATGCGTCTGGCACAAACGACAGCCGACATGATGCGCAACGCCGCTGTTGGTATGCTTACCGGAATGGCAGACCGCATACAGCAACACGTTGCGTCATCCAAAAAGCCGAGCGGCAAAGAGAGTTAAGGTTGTTGCAAGCTATTTCGTTAGTCCGAGATCTCGGACGGCTACAGCATGTGGCAGGAATATTGATTCGCTATGGGTTTGGCGATATGGTGCGTCGGCTGGGCATGGCGAATACGCTTGAAAAAGCGGGCCATGCGTTGCATTGGCATGAAGCAGAGTCGCTGGCGCATCTTGAAGTTCCGGCGCGTGTTCGTCGGGCGCTTGAAGACATGGGGCCAACTTTCATCAAGCTCGGCCAGGTATTGGCGACAAGGGTTGATTTATTTGATGCTGCCTGGATTGCCGAGTTCAGTCGCTTGCAGGATGACGCGCCAACTGTGCCATGGGAAGAAATTCATGCCCAGCTGACAGCAGATTTAGGCGCAGCACCCGAGGAAATATTTGCCTGGATAAATTCGCAGCCATTGGCCGCAGCATCCATTGCACAAGTGCATCGAGCGCGTCTGGAAGATGGAACGGAGATCATTGTTAAAGTACGTCGTCCCGGCATTCGTCCAGCCATAGAGGCTGATTTGCGCTGGCTCATGCGGCTGGCTGATCTTGTAGAAAATGATATGTCGGAGTTGCGGGCGTTTCGGCCAAGAGAGGTCGTGCGTCAGCTCACGCAGTCATTGCGGCGAGAGCTCGATTTTGCCAGTGAGTGTCGCAGCGCGGAGCGCATCGCGGAAAATTTCGTCGATTTCACGGAGGCACAATCAACAGCCATAAAAGTCGGCGCTGGTGATACGGCGAGTAATGGCAATGACGCGCAAATCATGCCCCCGCCACTGATTGTCATCCCCCGCGTCTACTGGCAATGGACCGGCGAACGCGTCTGCGTGCAGGAATTCATTGACGGCATTCCCGGGCGCGATCTCGCCGCCGTTGATCGCGCCGGTCTTGACCGCAAAGTGCTTGCCCGGCGTGGCGCGCATGCAGTCCTCAAGATGATTGTCGAAGATGGTTTCTTTCATGCAGATCCGCACCCGGGCAATGTGTTTTATCTACCCGGCAATCGTATCGCTTTTATCGACTTTGGCATGGTTGGCAGGCTGACCGAAGAGCGGCGTGATCAACTCATCCGTCTCTTGTTGGGGCTGGTGCAACATGATGCGCGGCGTGTTTCCGATGTGCTGCTTGATTGGACAGGCAATAGCGCGCTGGATGAAGAAGCGCTGTTGCTGGAAATTGATACCTTTGTTGATCAATATCATGGCGTGCCACTCAAGCAGTTGCGGCTCGACCAAATGCTGGGTGAGGTTGCCGCCATGTTGCGTCAGCACCGGCTGGCGTTGCCCGCCGATCTGGCTTTGCTCATCAAGGCTTTTATTACATTGGAGGGCATGGGTCGAGAGCTCGACCCGTATTTTGATATGGCCGGTGAGGCCATGCCCATGCTCGAAAAAGCCATGCGCAAGCGTTATTCGCCGCGTGCCGTCGTTAAGCGGGGCTGGCAATCCGTTAGCGAAACGCTGGCTCTGGTGGCCGACTTGCCGCAAGATATTTCCCGTCTGCTGCGCGCTGCGCGCCGTGGACGGCTGGAAGTGCATATTGATGTGACGCATNNTCGTCATGACCGTGCCCGGCGGGCCGAGTTTGTTTGGCCTGCCCTTCTTTGGTCTGCTGGGTTTTGTTGGTGCGACGGTTGGCGGCCTGTGGCTTTTGCTGTCTATCCGCAAAAGCGGCAAAATGGATTTGGAGTGAGCAAGACCCTGCAACGNNCTGGCGCATGTCGGCGTGATCCGCGCCATCGCCGACGCCGGTATTCAAATCGACTGTATCGCAGGCACCAGCATGGGCGCGCTGATCGGCGCAGTCCATGCCGCCGGCAAACTGGACGAGCTGGAAACTTTTTTCCTCGATTTCGACTGGAAAAAGACCGCCTCTTTCTTCGATATCGTGCTGCCCCGCTCCGGCCTGCTCGACGGCGCGAAAGTCAGCGAACTCGTGCGCAGCCACATCCATGCGGATGACATTGAAGCGCTGTCTATTGCCTTTGCCGCGGTGGCCAGCGATCTGGTGAGCGGCGAAGAAGTGGTCATCCGCACGGGCGACATCATCGAAGCCGTGCGCGCCAGCATTTCGGTGCCCGGCATTTTCACCCCCGTGCGCCGCAACGGGCAGATTCTGGTGGATGGCGGACTGATCAACCCGGTGCCCGCCAGCGCCGCCCGCGTCATGGGCGCCGGGTTTGTCATCGCTGTTGATCTCAATCATCAGATCGTGAATGGCAAAAATCTCAAGCCGCTGCTGCCCACAGCGGCCAGTGCAACCAGTGACCCGCAACTGAGGCCAGGCTGGAAGGATGTTTACTCGCAGACGATGCAAAGCCTCAAGCAAAAACTGCTCGCCAGCGACGCCCCGGGCCGCACCCAGTTGTTACGCTGGCTCGCACGAGAAGAGCCGCTGCCGAGCATTTTTGAAGTCCTGCTGGCTTCAATCAACATCATGGAAACAAACATCACCCAAACCCGCCTGCATATCGACCAGCCGGACCTCATCATCCAGCCGCCGCTCGG
>DIUK01000156.1 GCA_002422995.1 Rhodocyclaceae bacterium UBA6160 | reverse complement strand
TTTTAAGTTTTTCGCCAGCGACAACGCGATACTGCTTGCCGCCGGTTTTTATGACCGCATACATGATGGTGACTCCAAATGGATAAAACAAAGAGGCGCGCAGTCTACTTAGGTAAGCACTTGAAGTCAATGCAATTTCAGCATTATTTAATTGGAAACCTGCTCTTTTCGCCGTCTCGCCATCCGCAGCAGCCAGAAGACCTGCCCGCAAAGCGGAATCCCAGGTCTGCAAAGCCGAGCGTCTTCTGCTCGACCGCCCTGCTGCGCAGGGTTTTTTTATCAGCGCCGACTTTTGTGAAGCGGCAGAGCTTGACCGCAGCAATAGCATTGACAGAATCAAGGCCCCACTGGTTAATGATGAAGGTGCCTGGGTCAATCGCTTCGAGGCCAAAGCCGTTCAGCACTGCGCGGGGAAACCCTGAAGACTGGCTGTCACGATGCAGTCTGCATGTCCTGCGATGGCCGCTGCCCTGTTATTCGCCGTGGCGCATGGCTGGCAGCAACGCAACCAATTGTGATACCGCCTGATCCAAAGAAATCTGTGCCGTATCAACCATCAGCGCTGGCGACTCCGGCGGCTCATACGGCGCGGAAATGCCG
Source organism: Rhodocyclaceae bacterium UBA6160 (assembly GCA_002422995.1). Taxonomy (GTDB): domain Bacteria; phylum Pseudomonadota; class Gammaproteobacteria; order Burkholderiales; family Rhodocyclaceae; genus Rugosibacter. The sequence continues at coordinate 18,045 of DIUK01000156.1, read as the reverse complement.
GTGAACGCCGCCACCTCGCCCGCCCGCGCCTTGCCGTAAAGCCCTTTCGGATCGCGCGCTTCGCACACCGCCAACGAGGTGCTCACATACACCTCGCGGAAACTGTCCGCCCCGATGATCTCGCGCGCCGCTGCGCGGTCGGCGCGATAAGGTGAAATGAACGCCGTGATCACGATCAAGCCCGCATCGTTCATCAAGCGCGCCACCTCGGCAATCCGGCGGATATTCTCGGCGCGATCAGCGGCGGAAAACCCCAGGTTCCGGTTCAGCCCGTGCCGCACGTTATCGCCATCCAGCACATAACAGGCGCGGCCCTGGTCAATCAACGCGCGCTCCAGGGCAAACGCCAGCGTGGATTTGCCGGCGGCGGAAAGGCCGGTAAGCCACAGCGTTATCGGCTGCTGGCCGAGCAGCTTTTGCCGCTCTGCCGGCGCAACCTGGCTGCCATGCCAAACCACCAGCGGGGGAGTTTTTTCGTTCATTTTCATTCACTCATCATGCCGACAAGCCCATCAGCCAGTTAGCGGCATCCGTCACGCGGACACCGTTGCGGAACTCCTCTTGACGCAATCCATAAACTATCTGCACCGCCTGCGCATCAGGAAACTGCCCGGCAAACCGTGACAGGCCGCGATGCGGCTTATTGTCGCCCAGCTTGCATTCAACCATTTGCGTCAGCACGCCTTCCTCGCTGAGCGCGAAATCCACTTCCGCGCCATCCTTGGTGCGGATGTAATGCAGGCCAGCCGTCCTTCCCGCGCCATCCTGTAAAAAATGCACATGCTTCAGCAGCATTCCCGCGACTGCATTTTCCAGGCGCACACCCTGGTCACCGCGAACCAATCCCGTATCAAAAAAATACACTTTCGGGCTTTGCAAAATAGCGCGGGCGATATTGCGATGCCAGGGTTGGACGGTAAAAACGATGAACAACGCCTGCAGAATATCCAGATAGCGTTTCAATGTCGCGGGTGAAACCGCCAGATCGCGCGCCATGGATGCCAATGAAAGGGGTGACCCCACGCGGTCGCGCAACAACTCCACAAACAGGCGCATCGTATTGATCTCGTGCAGGCGTGAAAACTCCAGCACATCTTCACGGATCAGGTCGTTGAAATACTGCGCACGCCAGCGGTCCGCCTGCACTGGGTCGCCCGCCAGGCATGGCTCGGGGAAGCCGCCCCTTTCCAGCAAATGATCCAAAGCATCGGCGGGCGCCGCAGCCTGCTGTTCACACCACTCGCGCACCGAAAACGGATGCAGGCGGAAGGCAAAATAACGGCCCGCCAGTGAATCGCCCCCTTGCCGAAATGTTTCCATGCGCGCACTACCCGTCACCAGCAATGCCTGCCCGGGCGGACGCCCGTCCGCCACACCCTTCAGCCAAGCCTTCCAGTCGCGCATTTTGTGAATCTCGTCCATGACCAGCAGCCGGGCGCGCGGATTCCACGACTGGCGTTGCAACACCCCCCGGTCCGGCAGCACATCCCAATTGAAATATTGGGCATTCCCGAACGACTGCATCAACTGACGGGCAAGCGTCGTTTTCCCCACCTGACGCGGTCCGGTCACCACCACCAGCTTGGTGGCCAAATCCTTCAATATCCATTTATCAAGGTAGCGTTCCATCAGCCAAATGTATAACAAATGCAATAAAGTCGCAACTTTATTATTTAATCAAGCAATAAAGTCGCAATAAAACGTCAATGGGTCAAATTTACGCACAAGCCAAGCCGGATGCTCTCTGCCAGCTCGCCGATGACAAACCGGTGGGTCAGCACCTGACCCATATTAAGGAGCCTCGTCAATTCTGCATCGTTACGCCGCAAATGGTCTATCCAGACTGATGTATCCACCAGGATCATACGGGTTCAGACTGGCGCCGCGGAACCTGCTCGAGCAAAGGTTCCGAGCCGCCGAGCAATGCCAGCCGCTTGGCGCTCTCACGCTGAATCAATGCGTTGAGCGCTTCACGCACCAAGGCAGTCTTTTCCATGGGGCCGATAAATGCCTGGGCTTTTTCAACCAAGTCGTCATCCAGTGCAAGGGTGGTACGCATGATCTTGTCTCCGTCAGTGATGCATGATTTATAACATCAAGATGATGTAATCGATGCGGTCCATGGCGCATGGTTGTTCGCCGCCGCTGACTGCAACGCCGCCGCCCACGCCCGCACCCGCGCTGCTGCGCAGGGGCTTCATCAGAGCCGGCTTTTATGAAGCAGCAGGCGCATGAACGTACGCACGACCGTCAATGCCCATGTATTGCCTTCCACGTTGCGTACTCAGACGGCCGCAAACCGTAGCGTGCAAGCACACCCTCGTGCAGCCGCCGGAGCTCTTGCACAATCAGTGACTGCACATCCTGTTGCTCACCCTCTGGCACATGCCTGGCCACAGATTGTTCGATGCAGGAGAGCGGGTCATGCTCTGGATGCGTGATGACTTCGCGGAGGGTCTGCTTGATGAAATCCCGCCAAGCCAGGCGCAGCGGGTCGGGCTCCGCCAGGTCTTGCTTGATGGCCAGATACTCCTGCGTCGAACGCTCGTAAGCCCAGACGTAAAGGTCTCTCAGCAACTCCACCCGGATCATTTCATATACGCCGAGCGTGGCCCGACTGTAGGCTTGTTCCGGCACGTCAAGAAATGTCAGCGGACACAGGTTGGCGCGGANNTGTTGATGTCGGCAAAGGGCTGCAGATACGGCAGGTGCACCATCATGAAGAAGGACTGCTCGAACGGGTCACGAATCTGGCTGGCCTTCATGAGCAAAGTATCCAGCGCGTCCTTGATCTGTTGCGGCGTGGCTAGCGGACGGTAGACGCTTTTGCCAATATCGACGGCATGCTGACGGATTCGCCCCTCATCTGCCGGATTGGGCAGCAAGTTTTCTGCCAGCGCGCTGTGCAGGTTCATCAGGGTGTAGCGGTTGAACTCGGCACTGTCGATGTTCTCGACCAGCAGCTCGATGGCCGTCTTGTGGTTCAGGATCATCTGCGTTTCGATGGCGGCCTTGCCTCGTGCGGCTTTGCCGTGCTCGATCAGTTCGCGCGTATCGAGCCGTGAATAGGTGTTGCCTTCCAGATGGCTCGATGCCCATGAAAGGTCGATCAGTAAACGATTAAGAATGGCGCGACTATACGTGCCCGCAGGTGCATCAACGTCAGTGGTTCGGCCCATCTTGTGTAACTGGCGGCGCAGCGACGCCGACAAATACCAGGTCTGATTGGGACGGTAGGCATCAAGAAAATCACGCTGGTAGCCAACCGGCTTTCGTGCTTCCGGTGGCTGGTCGATATAGGCAAGGATGTCCTGACTGTCGGCAGACAAAGGAATAAAGGGCGGGAAACCATCTGCCTCGGTGGCCAGTACGCCTGTGCCAGCTTTGGCGCCAGAAGCAAAATAGCGACGGGCGCGGCCGGAACCCAGCGCCGTGATCTGGCCACGCTCGATCAGCTTCGCGATGTGGCGCTGTGCCGTTCGCCTGGCAACGCTGGCGTGCCCGGTCAGAAGCTCGGCCAGCGTCAATCCGTTTTCGTGTGACCGGATGCTGTTGAGTAAGTCAGTCGTGGACGACATCGCAGGTTTGGCGCCATTCAAGGATTGCGTGGCGCAATTATGGCGCAGTTCATTGATCTGCGCCACTCTTGCCACTCACACTCTTGCCACTCACAGCCATCATGGCTGCCATCCGGCTCATTGCGGCACATCCGCAGCCGTCAGCGCAAAACCCCGGGGCTTGAAACCCAGGTCGCGCGCCGCTTCGGCGTGGTCAAACACCATGTCGCGGTTCATGCGTTCGGCCATCGCCGCCGACCAATGCCGATAACGCGGCAAGCAACGCAGCACGGCCACCGCCCAGCGAAAGGCCCACAGCGGCACGGCCACCAGACGCACCGGGCGACCCAGCGCCTTGAACACGCGCGCCACCATCTCGCGGTAAGGCAGCGTTTCCCCACCCGACATGTTGTAAGCGCGGTTGACTGCATCCGGCGCCTGCAAGGCGGCAACGCACGCCGCCGCAACATCCTCGGCATGGATGGGTTGGCGCAGGCCTTGGGCTTGGCCCAGCAAGGGGAAAAATCCAAACCGGCGGATAAAGCGCGCGATCTCGCTGATGTTCTTGTCTCGCCCCAGGCCATAAATCAGCGTTGGCCGCAAAACCACCCACGCGATGCCCCGCTGCTCTGCCCACGCCTGCACCCGAGCCTCACTCTCGATCATCCTTGCCGCAACCGCGTTTTCCGCCGCACCACCAGCGCCGACTTTTGTAAAGCGGCTGGTGGAAGACAGCGCCACCACGCGCCGCGCGCCACTGGCCTCGATGAGAGAAAAGTAATCCGGCAACACCCAGATGGGCGCCACACAAATCCACAACGGAGTAACCCCCTCACCGCCTTGGGGAGATGGCTGAGGTGAGGCACCGCCGTGTCGCCAGCGCCGACTTTTTTCCCCCTCGCCCCTTTGGGGAGAGGGCTGGGGTGAGGGGCCTGGCGGTAACAACTGCCACAAAACCTCAGGCTCGGTCTGCCGTGCCACCTGCCGCGAATAAGCCACCACCTGCGCCCCGGCGGCATGCAAGCGCCGCAAAACGCACCCACCCACCAAGCTGCGGGCGCCCAGCACGCCAACGCGCCACTCAGCCACGCATCCGCCCCCAGCCGGCAAGCCACCGCCGCGCGGTTAAATACACCGCCGCCAGGCCAAAGCGCAGCCACACCCCAAACGTGACCAGCCACATCAAAGCGCCCGGATACTGGTGGCGAAAGAACTTGCGATAAAACCGCACCATGCCCTTGTGCTTGTGCCACTCCACAAACACCCGGCGCGACCGGCTGCACGCCCCCAAGGCATGAACAATGCGCGCATCCGGCACAAACAAAATCTGCCAGCCCTTTTGCCGAAAGCGCATGCACCAATCCAAATCCTCACAGTGCAGAAAATACCCCTCGTCCCACAGGCCGACATCCTCCACCGCCGCGCGCTTCACCAACATGCACGCGCCGGAAATGGCCTCGACCTCGATCGGGCCCTCGGGCAAGGGTTGCTTATGCAGATGAAAATCGTAAAACAGCTTGGGCCAGCGATGCGCAAAGCGATGCAAACCAAAGGCCCGCACAAAAGACCGCCACGGCGTGGGCACCGCCCGCCGCCCGCCGCCCTGCTCGGTGCCATCTGCATTCACCAGCAAGCCACCCACCATGCCCACCCGCTCCGCAGACTGCAAGGCGGCCAATAATATCGACACGGCACCGGGCTGAATAACGCAATCCGGGTTAAGAAACAACAAAAACGGCGCAGACGATGCAGCTACGCCGATGTTGCACGCCGCTGCAAAGCCAACATTGGCCGGGTTGCGGATAACGCGAATGTGCGGCAACTCTGAAAGGCCACCCAGGCTGCCGTCATGCGAGGCGTTATCCACCACGATGATCTCGATCGCCAGCGGGCAGGCCAGCAAGGAATCCACACAAGCGCGCAGCAACAGCCCCGCGTTGTAATTGACGATGATGGCGGAAACGGTATGGCTCATATTTTTCTTCTCATTGGAAGCAAACGCTTATCCAGCACCCGCCAGATATCGCCGATTGACACCACCCGCGTTTTTTGAACCTGCCGCCGCTTGCGCCACATCTTGGGCAAGCCCAACAGGGCATCGCGCTTGGCGCGCAAAATTACCGCACCCTGGCCGCGCAACGCAAACCAGATGATACTCGCCAGATTCAGCGCCACATGCAGCGGCAGCAACAGCCAGAACAAACCGCCGGGCATGTTTTTCACAAAGGTCCAGACCAGATTGCGATGCCCGTGATAAACCGAGAAATCGCTATGCTGCCCGCCCGTCGTCCCGGAACCGACATGATGCGCCACCGACTGCGGCACATAAAGGCAACGATAACCCGCCAAGCGCAAGCGAAAACCGAGGTCGACGTCCTCAACGTAGCAGAAGAAATCCTCGTCAAAGCCGCCGACTTCTTCAAATGCACTGCGCCGATAAAGTGCCGCCGCCGCGCAGGGTGAAAAAATCTCACAGACACTATCACCCATAGCCGACACAGAAAGCCCGTGCGCCGTGCGCCACACCAGACCGCTCATGTGATAGACGTCGCCTGCACCATCCAGCACGCCGGGGTCGGCTGCATTCACCAGCTTGCTGCCGAATACATCGAAGTCAGGGTTGGATTCTGCCGCCATCAACAGCGTTTCCAGCCAGCGCGGCGCGGCAAATGCATCGGGGTTGAGCAGCGCGATCCATTCCGACCCCTTCGATGCCGCCTCGATGGCTAGATTATTGCCCCGAGCAAAACCGGTATTCTGCGCTAGCGCAATGACCCGCACCGCCGGAAAGCGCCGCGCGATTTCAAACGACCGGTCCGAACTCGCGTTATCCACCAGAATGATCTCGTGCGGCTTGACCGCCTGGGCCATTAATGCAACCAGGCATCGCTCAAGAAACTGTTCGCCATTCCAGTTGACGACAACTACCGTCACTTTCGGCCACATTTCTGGTCGCGGATCCTTCAAACCATCCCCTGCTCATTTTCTGCCGCTTCGCGCAGCAGTGGGGTACCCTCCCGCAATGAATGTATCTGATGCGTCGCCGCATCGGACATATATTCCACCGCCTGTCCGTACGCCAGATAGTGGCATCTGACACCGACCCCCGCCCGCTCTGCTGCCTGCATGTCTGTTTCCTTGTCGCCGACCATGATCGAGTCTTGCAGCGAGACCCTATACTTTTCTGCCGCGCGCAACAACATCCCGGGGTTCGGCTTACGATCAAATGAGTCCTTTTTGTAAGGTCCGATGCCGTGCTCGGGATGGTCGGGACAAAAGAATACGTCTGTTATCGGTGCGCCCTCTGCCTCGAACCGCTCGCACATCCAAGCCGTCAGCGCGAGGAAATCCTGCTCGGGATAATATCCACGCCCGATACCTGCCTGGTTGGTTACCACGATCAGCAGATAACCGGATCGCTTTGCCGCACGGCAAAGATCGAAGACACCGTCGATAAATTTGAAATCCTCAGCTCGCGAGGTATAACCGTTATCGTGGTTGATGACACCATCACGATCGAGGAACAACGCACGTGCCTGAGCCGATGTCATAAATCAGCCAGTTCGATCTGGGCGCGTGCAAAATCCTCTGGCACACCGATATCGATAAAGTGACCGTGCGTCACGAAGCCGGCGAAATGAATCCGATCCAACTCCTTCGCAAGATATTCAGTTTCGAGCGAGAAATTCTGCCCCAGCGGAAAGGCATCCAGTGCACCGTGCGGCAACACGTAGCATCCCGCATTGATCAGCCCGACGCCGGATACTCCCTTCTCGCGAAAAGCGCTGACCCGCCCATCGCTCACCTCCACCCTGCCGAAGCGCGCGGTATCAGGTACTTCCCGCACTACGATCACAGGATGTTGGCTGGCTTGCCACAGGCTTTCCAAATCCTCAACCTCAAGATCGAGATAAGTGTCACCGTTGAACACAAACACGTGGTCGGCTAAGCAGCGCACAAGTGCAGCTCGAATCGCCCCACCCGTCCCCAATGGCTGGTGCTCCACCTCATACACCAATTCCATGCCGGCGTAACTGGCTCCAAAATGAGCTATGACCTTTTCGGCCATAAAGCCGAGCGAAAGCACAACTCTGGTAAATCCTTTTCGAGCAAGCGCAGAAAGCAGAATCTCAAGGAAGGGCCGACCGGCAATAGGCGCCATCGGCTTCGGCAAATCGGGCACAACTTCACGCAGCCGCGTACCGAAGCCACCGGCAAGAACGATTGCTTCCATCAAGTTGGGGGCTTGAAAATTGCATTCTCCACTAAGCCGCAGAGAATATGGCCCAGCACCAGGTGCCCTTCCTGAATTTTGGGTGTATCACTGGAAGGCACTTCGAGCAGATAATCACACAACTCGCGCATTGCCCCCCCACGGTTGCCGGTAAGTCCAATACAAACCAACCCCAAGGTTCGCGCCTCTTCTAACGCACGCAGGATGTTGGGCGACTTACCGGATGTCGAGTAGCCTATAAAGATGTCGCCCTTGTTACCATGTGCCTGCACCTGACGTGCAAAGAGCTTTTCGTAGCCGTAATCGTTACCGATAGCCGTCAGAATCGAAGAATCAGTTGTTAGCGCAACAGCAGGTAACCCCGGCCTGTCGAAAGCAAAACGGCTCACAAATTCACCGGCAATGTGCTGGGCATCAGCGGCGCTGCCGCCGTTTCCTGCCAGCAAAATCTTGCCCCCGTGCTTCATGCAATCTATGCAAGCGTCGCTTGCAGCCGCAACAGTGGAAAGCAGCATCTCGTTTGCCAGCATGGCTGACATCACACGCTGTGCCTCTGATATTTGCCCTAAGATATAGTCCTTCAACAGATTCTCCACGCCTGTGTACCGTGCTTGGTAAAGTGGCAGTTGCTCACCTGCCCCTCAAAACGATTCAGTGTTCGTATCACATCCATGCGTCTCTCAGGAGGCACAAAGAACATCATGAAACCACCACCGCCTGCCCCCGACACTTTGCCCGCCAGCGCTCCGGCGGAAATAGCTGAGTCATAAATCTCTTCGATATGCGGATTAGAAACCGTCTTGGCCGAGCGCTTCTTGCTCGCCCAACCCTGACGCATCGACTCCACGATCCCCTCAAAATCGCCACGCAACAAACACTCTTTCATTACCAGCGCCTCGCGCTTTATGCCATGCATTGCTTCTAACGCATCCACAGAGCCTGAATGAACATTGTTACTTTGGTCTGCGATGATCTTCGCGGACTCGCGCGACACCCCGGTATAAAACAACACTAGCGATGCTTCCAGTTCACAGATGATCCAGTTTTTGATGCGCAGTGGATTGATCACAGCTCTATCATCGGCATAAAACTCCATGAAATTGAATCCGCCGAAGGTCGCAGAATACTGGTCCTGGCGCCCCCCCTGCAATCCGCAATCGATGCGCTCAATCTTGAAGGCGAGATGTGCAATGGCGTAGTCATCCAGCGGCAGATTCAACAATTCAGTAAAAGCACGAATCATTACCACAACTAACGTGGACGACGACCCCAGCCCAGAACCGGCGGGAGCATCACAAAATGTACTCAATTCCAACGGAATGGGTTGTCCCCCGTTGTAGTGATGGATCATGTGGTTATAAACGGCTTTATGCAAATCAAGGCGACCGTTGAGCACCAGCGGTGCTGTAACAGCTTTTACCTTCTCGGATTGCTGGTCTGTTGCGACAAAACGCACCACTGGTTCATCCAGGGTCTTGATCACCGCATAGGCATAGCGATCAATTGTGGCATTTAGTACGTAACCACCGTGAATATCGCAATAGGGAGCGACATCGGTCCCTCCGCCGGCAAGTCCCAAACGCAAAGGGGCACGCGCACGAACGATCATTGCGACTCCTCTCTTACAGCGCCGAATCGTTGTCGAATGGTGCGTGCCCCTGATTCGCCAGCTTCATCGCCTGCATATCGTCCTTATATTGATTCAGGTGCAAACGCAATTCACGTGGCGGCTGTTGCGTTGTCCTTGACCAACGGCCACCCGCCTCCAGCTCCGAAGAGGGACGTTTGCGAATGATCAATTCGATACCGCATTCTCCGACTGGGGTCAGAGTCTGATCGAAGCGAGGTAAGTCGAACCGATAGTTGGCCGAAAGCTGTTCGATTTTCACCGGTTCCGCGGCAGCGCCTAACTCACATACCACATCCAACAGATTGATTGAGCGCTCGCTCCACGACTTTGTCTTAAAAATTGTAAATGTCCACTTGTGATCGCGATTGAACGTGCTGGGGAAAATGCCCTGTTCGTAAAGATCCTCGTCGGGCACCGTTATGACAAGGTATCCTCCTTCGCGCACCACACGGAACCAATTACGCAATCCTTCCGCTGGATCAACCAAGTGCTCCAGACAATGACTGCTATGGACAAAACCCAGCGAACCATTGGCGACTCCTTTGAGGAATTGAGCGTCGCCATCTTCCCAATCCCATGTCCGAACGCCGCTCATCAATGGAAACAGTTCCTTGTAAAGCACCAGAGGGTCAGGTTTACCGCCGATATCCAAACCTTCTCCGACAAAATATCTTCGAAGGAAATTTGGATCAGCAAGACGGCGTTGGATTGATTTGCTGCATTCTTTCATGTCGATTACCTCACGTTATAGTGGAATCTTAATTCCAAACTGTTAATAGTCGTTTCTTATACAGGGCGCCAATCGCCGTGGGACTGAAATTCTCATGGATATATTCTTTCCCTCTTAAGCCAATCTCCGCAGCGAAATGCTTTTCGCTGGTGAGTTTTTTCATATACCAGGCCGCATGTTCAATGTCGGCATCAGCCCAAACCTGTCCGCGCTCAAATACATATTGCCCTTCTTCTACTGGAATAAGTTGATAGTTAACAAGGCAAGAATTGTCACTAAGCGTGAAATCAGTATTGCCGGAATAGTTCGTAACAATTACAGGTTTGCCCATATACATCGCCTCGGCAGGCCCTCGGCCAAATCCCTCTGATCGATGCAGGGAAACGAAGCTATCACAAACGCCAAACAGCCCAAGAACATCTTCCCTGCTCATTGTCTGATTGAGGATGATAATCCTCGTATCATTCTCGATCATTTCTAGCATTCGTTTCCATTCTGGGCGATTGGCATCTCCATTCATTACCTTGATTACTAAACCAACCTGTGTTGAACGATCCGGAAAAGCAATCTTGAACGATTGAATGGTGGCAAACGGATTCTTCCTGTCAATGTAAGAAAAGAAATCAAACGTAAATAGAAACAGGAATGCATCGTCCGGCAGGCCAAAATATGATCTCCTGTATTCAGGAAGAGATGGTAGTGAGACACAAAGAGGCATGTATTCCACAGATTTGTTTGTCTTCTCAGAGAACGCTTGTTGTATGAAACGGGATGGAGCCCAAATTTCATCAACCATATCGATAACAGGCACCCATTCGTCTGGGCACTTAGCTAACTCCCATGCCCAGTATCCAACATTGTATCGATCAGTAAAAAATTGCCGTCCCAAGTGGCAGTATGCCTTCAACATTTGGTCGGCGTTGATGTGAAATAAGTTGGTTCGGTATAAGTTGTTCTTCACCAGCTCGCCATGTTCTAAAGCGGCTTGTTGTCTGGATGGAATTCCCACATTGAAATTCAATACTCCGAACCTGATATCAGTGGTTGCGAGCGCCGTGGCTGTCATTCGAACATGTTCACCCATACCCACTTCGGCGTGCGCATATCCAATCAGGTTTGCGCCACGCACACCAGGCACGCTAACAGTCTCTGGTTGAGATAAATGGAAGGTCGTGGACTGCCTTTTCCTGTTTTTCTGTGCTGTCCTAGCGGCTAATGAGAGCATACGAAACCAAACTGACTTAGCAAGGTTTTTAAAAGGCATTGGAAAACTGCGTCCAATTCGTCCGACTGCGCTCTCCAACTGCATAAGTCTGAAATGCAACGGAATATATTGCGGCGTTATAGTCTCCTGTCCGACTTTCTCGCTTAAATGCGCAGACTGCGGTGCAATACCATATTCTCGAAGAACCGATACGTCATACCAGTGGCAAAATCCTTGTTGACCACCTTGAGTATCGAGATTAAACGCAAGCTGAAGATCCTTCCTTGACTCCCATATCATGTGCATCAAATTAGTGATTTCTCTATCTTCCAGCAGTTGCGGAATACGGGCGGGGCTATCTAATTGTTCTATGCTCATGTCAATTCGACCCTCTATTCAAAATGCCCTTAAGACATTATCTTTTATTCTTAGCCACAGGCTCTTAGCTTTCCTTCTAGAGGCGACGGGCAGATATTTCGACAGTTTTCTGGCAGGTTCTTCAGCCACAATCAGAATGCGATAGCACCAGGCAGCGCTTTTTTTTGAGCCGTCGCTTGAGATACTTGATCCTTGACTTAAAGCTGAGTGTGTGAGGCTGTGCGGCAATCCATATTCGCGCTCGCCGGCCACCTCGAACCAGGCAATAAATTGGCGTCGGCCCTCGGGTGTACTCAGGCCGAATGCAGCTTGAACATCCGGACGCAGTTGGTAAACCAGACTCATCAGTCGTGTAATCTGTACTCCACCCTTCCCTGAATATTTTTCATCTGCTTGGTTGCAGAGATCAACTAAATATTCACTAACATCTATTCCAACAAGGGAAATAGGCTGAGGAACGGAGAGGCGATAGAGACGCCGAAGTAACACACTGAGCCCCAATTTTCCAGACACCGAACTATAGGCATAAGGCCAATTGCGTGTCATATTCCAGCCGTACGCGACGAGCTCATCTAGATAGTGTTCAAATAAAGACTGGCATCCTTGGATATCATCCCAGCCAAAGCGATTCTGGTGCTTTGAAACAATATGTCTTTTGTCGACATTGATACCACTGAAATGGAAAAATGCCAAAGAAGAACCGTTGACCTGCCATTCACCATTGAATGATTCGGTCACTTGGCGTTGCGCCAAGTTCCAATAGGCTACGTTATAGCAGGGATCTTTAAACACATTCAGGTTATCCAGAAAACATGGGGCCAGATCGCACCACTTCTGATCAACGAATAGGCTGGCGCTATGGTCTGCTATGCACTGGGCTGAGAGCCTTCTTCCCCACCAGTCCATGAAATCGAGGGTTTCACTGCAACGACGTGCGGCGATAAATCCCAGATTGAATACACCAGCTTGCAGCATGTGATAGTCATTGGGATTTTTTCCATCTTCCAGCGGCTTTGTTATATGCGGTGTTAGCACTACTGATGCGCCTGACTCAAGTACCGATTCGAGCCGGTCAAACCGCGAGTAAGCACGAGTGTCGGGGTCAAGGTAAATCACGGTATCAAGATCGGTATTGTCAAACAGCCACCTAAACATGAAGGGCTTGACGGCCGTATTGAACTCCATGATATCGTAGCGGAGAGTCATATCCGTAAAGTTATGAATCCCGAGTTGATCCGCCTGTATCACCGTATATGGCTCTTGATCAGCTTCGAAATAGTCATCAACCTGATCCGCAAGACAGAGATACAATTTATATTCTGGATGAACTCGAGCTACTGAATTCAACATTGTTCTGACATAGGCAAGATAGTTTTTTGAAGCAATGGTGAAGACGCCAATTGATGCCACGATGTGTCTCCTTATTTAATCTTGATGGCGCGTTTGGTTTCGCAAGTTAGGCCTTGCTGACCATCCACCATGAGAATTTGCGCCTTGTAATCGCCCGCCGCCAGCACGGAAAGGTCTGCATATAATTCCCAACCGGCATCAGCCAAACCTGGCTTATTGAATGATGATGCGACGTCAGGGCGTTTTCCTCCACGAATTGCCTTTACGTAGGCAGAATCTGAACCAACCAACTCAAGCCACACTTCTTTTGGACTTGTACCGTTAGCTACATTTCCCGCCCAACCCGCAAATTTCACTTTAGTCTTGTCTACTACCAAATATGTATCTTGGGCAGGCTGATCGTTCACCGCATCTAAGGAACAAGGCTCGGTAGTGGTCAGCATTGATGGAATATTGGAAGGACGATCTTTGGTCGCCTTTACATAAGTTTGGGCAGGAGCAGATGCGGAGGGTTGATTTTGCTGTTTGCCAAAATCCCCACATGCAGCAAAAGCAAGTGAAATGGCGGCAAAAATAATGGTTGTTTGATATTTCATTTCATGGCTCCTTGTTATAACGATTGGGGATGTTTCAAGATATTGAAAATCCAATGACTCGTGTATGCAGTCAACTTCAGGTCAAGCGCAGTAATCTGCTTAACTGCTTCGGCTTGTTCGGTCGCCCGCGCAGTGCGCTCACTTTCCATCTCCCGCGATAAAGCACCAAATTGCGGGACAAGACGACGGTGTTCGGACACTTCAATGCACAGTTTTTCGATAATCGTCATTGAATCGCGAGTTGGCGCGTATACAGGCCAGCCCACAGTGTCCAATCCACCTGAGGCAATATGTTCCAACAAGCCGCTGGAAGAAAGTTTCTCTTCACAGGCTTGTTCAATAGCCAAAAAGGGAACCTTATCACTCATGGTTTCCCAGTTCTGGGTGCGTTCCTTTAGCACCCGTTCCGCCAATAATTTCTCGTCGCCCTGACTCAATCCACATACATCAAGCAGCTGACGAATAGTCGCGGTTGGATTAATCAGCAGATCTTGATCGTAGTCGATGACCAAATCGGCATATCTCTCACCGACGGCGGTGCTAAGCCTCCATAGTAAATAGTGTCGCGCATAGGAATGGCCAGTATCAACTCCGAGTGCAGGAAAATGAGGTGCGAGATTGGCTGACCAAATTACCAGATCAAAACCGGTGTTCAGCCAGTCCTCTTCACGCTGCTCCTTTGGAGTTTTAGAGACAATTGAAAGCCAATTATTTCTGGGATTTCGCTTGATGTAGATGATTTTAGCGTCTGGAAATACATGGCGTAACCATGGCAGACGGAAATCTGCCCTGACGAACTTGAACAAGGGTATACGATCAGAACAAGAGTCTGCAAGCAACTCAATATATTTTGAGAGTTCTGGGTAGTTATCTTTTGAGCTTAGACACAGGCGTGAAACGCCGAACGCCCTTTTGTGGACTTCAATAAGTTTTGGCAGGATCGGCTGGTATTCTGCGTAGTAATCGCGTACCCCTTTATGAGTTGGATCCGGTGATTGATTTGCCTTGATGTAGTCGATTAGATTGTCATGAAATGGCTCGTAATACGCACAGACATCGGGGATTTGGCGAAGCAAATCCCACAATAGCGTTGTTCCACTGCGAAAGCGCCCGCTTATAAATATCATGCGTTGCCCCTCTGATCAACGGTCAGTAATTCGGGTACTTCGCAGTCGCTAACGTCAATGTATGTGTCACATCTCAGATTCACTATCGCGGAAGATTTATTTCCGCGAATTGGCAAGACGCGAAACATATATGCATCAAGCTTTCGATGTAGATATTGCTCTTCCGCATCCACAACTCCGAGCACACCTGCATTTAAGTAGTATGTACCTGGATTGAGAATGCAGTCGAATTCAAAGCAAATATTCAGCGTTGTTTTAGCGGCCACATGCGTAATACCATCTCCCCCGTCAGCTGCAGATACTGTTCCCCCAATCTCAACGCCAGTTGTTGTCTTGACCACCATGCCAAAACGAACATTTGTGCATCCTCTTTCAAATCGAACTTTATAACTGTACCGGTACCTTCTTCCACTAACTAGGTTGTTTACTTGAGTGCCACCCATTGTAAGAATTATTGGGTTTTCAATATAAGCACCACGTGATTCGTATTCAGTAGTACTTAACGGATTCAAATTTTGGTCAAAGGTTTCCTGAAGTTCAGGTTCTTGAGTTGTGGTTTCAATATACTTATTGCTTGAATTAATGTTGAACGAAGGCTTGTTTTGTTCAACAGTCCCGCGAATCTGCTCCCGAATCAGGGCACTTTTTTCCGTGGGGGCGTAGAGCAGTCTTTGGTAGTTTGCGACGATCTGCTTTGGTGTGCCCAAAGCCAGTTTTTCGCCAGAGTCCATTAAAATTGCACGGTCGCATAATTCGATAATGACACCTCCGGCGTGGGATACAAAAAGAATTGTTGCACCATTTTCTTTTATTGATTCAATACGAGAAAAACATTTTCTTTGGAATAGTTCATCACCAACCGACAGCGCTTCGTCCACCACCAGAATTTGTGGATCAACGTTAATAGCCACCGCGAACGCCAGACGCATCATCATGCCGCTTGAGTAGGTTTTTACTGGTTGTTCGATGAAGTCACTAATGTCTGCAAAAGCAACGATATCGTCAAAGCGAACATCTGTTTCTTCTGTACTCAATCCGAGTACGGCTGCGTTCATATATACGTTTTCGCGCCCTGTAAATTCGGGATTGAAGCCTGAGCCCAACTCCAGCAATGCCGCGATACGTCCTTTGGTTTGAATGTTGCCACCGGTTGGGTTAAGCGTACCGCAGATCATTTGCAGCAACGTGGATTTGCCGCTGCCATTGCGGCCGATGATGCCAACTGTTTCGCCTCTTTTTATTTCGAACGAGACATCTTTCAGCGCCCAAAACTCGCGGTGGTATTGCTTGGCGGGTTTGCCGGCAAGCCTTTGTAAGCGCGGATAGATAGACTGCTTCAGCCGATCATGCGGCTTATCGTATATCTGGTAGCACTTGCTCAGGCCCTCGACCTTGATGGCGATGTCGTCGCTCATAGGCAAGTTCTCCAAAAGTCGGCGCTGGTGAGACGGCGTTTGAAGTTACAGAACATCAGCAAACCCCTTTCTGGTCTTCTGGAACCAGGCAAAGCCCAGCCAGGCGATGATGGCTGTTATTAGCCAGTAAAGGCCCAGCATCAAAAAGTCAGGGTTCTTGCCCCAGAACAGCACATCCCGCGTTTGCTCAATAACCGGCGTCAGCGGGTTCAGGTAGAGCAAATGGCGATAGTTTTCTGGCAGCGCAGTGGCCGGGTAAAAAATGGGGCTGAGGAACATGAGCACCGTGGTGAGGAGGCCGATGAATTGTGAGACGTCACGCAAATACACGCCCAGCGATGCCAGCGCCCAGCTAAGGCCCATGATGAACACCACAAGGGGCAGGACAATCAGCGGGAGGTACAGCACGGTGGCGTGAGGCACGCCAAAAAAAATAACATAGGCCAGCAGCCACACGCCCAGGCTGATCAGCAGGTGAAACAGCGCTGCCAGCAGGGTGACGGCGGGCAGAATTTCCAGCGGGAACACCACTTTTTTTACGTAATTGACGTTGGCGAGAATCAAGCCCGGGGCGCGGTTGATGCAGTCGGCAAAGAGGTTGAACATCATCAAGCCGGCGAAGAGCACCAGGGCGAACTCGGTTTTGGAGCCAGAGCCGCCACCCCACCGCGCCTGAAACACCACGCTGAAGACGAAGGTATAAACCGCGAGCATAAACAGCGGGTTAAAGAACGACCACAATATGCCCATGGCGGAGCCTCGGTAGCGCCCCAGCACTTCACGTTTGACCGAGGCAGCAATGAGGCTGCGATGGCGCCAGAGGCCGGCCATCATTTCGACGGGGGTGATAGAGAAATCACGCATCAGGCGAACACCTCGGCTGCGGTGAACGGTGCGCCTGATGCATCCTTGCCGGAAAGAATGGGCTGGATGCCTTGCGGCCATTTGATCTGGAGTGTGGGGTCATTCCAGCGGATGCAGCGCTCATAAGCAGGGGCATAGTAATCGGTGGTTTTGTAGAGGAACTCGGCATTTTCGGAGAGGACGACGAAGCCGTGGGCAAAGCCTGCGGGAACCCAAAGCTGGCGCTTGTTTTCCGCAGAGAGAACTTCACCTACCCATTGCCCAAAAGTGGGCGAGGATTTGCGGATATCCACCGCCACATCGAACACTTCGCCCTGCACCACGCGCACCAGCTTGCCCTGGGGCTGCTGGATCTGGTAATGCAGGCCGCGCAGCACGTTTTTGGCTGAGCGGCTATGGTTGTCCTGCACAAAGTCCACATCCCGCCCGATCATCTCGGTGAATCGGCGGCGGTTGAAGCTTTCAAAAAAGAAGCCACGTTCGTCGCCGAACACCTTGGGTTCGATGATGAGGACTTCGGGAATGGTGGTGGGGATGCAGTTCATTTGGTTAGTGGGGAGGGGAAAAAGCTTCCCTGATTAATTGTCAATGGCAACATATTCAGTCAGAACAGCCTGCACAGATTTAATATCCTTGGGTGATAAATGCCCGATGGACTTCAAAACCAGATTTTGATCCAGCGTAAATAATTTCAAACGAAGGCGGCAGGCTACTTTCAGCCCCGCTTCTTGCCAATCGGCGAATGAAACATCACTGGGCCAAACGTCTTCGGTGGCCGTGGTGATCATGGCCAAAACAAGCTGATTGTGCCGCTGATTAAATCGCTGATTGGAAATCACCAATGCCGGGCGGCGTTTTATTGCATCACGATCCGTGAATGGAAAAGGAACGGCGACTATGTCAAATGCCTTAAAGATCACGCCAGGCTTCCTCGTCCTGAGGCGAGTTCCATTCAGACAA
>DIUK01000154.1:453-22264 GCA_002422995.1 Rhodocyclaceae bacterium UBA6160 | reverse complement strand
GCAAGCAGCTCACCAACGTGCGCTCGTCCGGTACGGACGAAGCGGTTCGGTTAATTCCGCCGATTCAGGTAAGCCTTGAATCCGCTGTGGAATTCATTGCGGATGATGAATTGGTTGAAATTACGCCAAAATCCATACGTATCCGCAAGCGCTTTCTCAAAGAGCACGATCGCAAGCGCGCAGGTCGTAGCGAGGCAACTTGATACTGCAAGCAGACTAAAACACGATTGCCAAGTAATAATCAAAAAACGGCCGGCCTGTTTAACAGGTCGGCCGTTTTTTTACGTTGTGATTTTGGGGCTTCTTTTACGTAAGTGGCAGTGCGAGGGCTTGCCACTACTTTATGTGACTACTTTAATCCCAGCACATCCTGCATATCGAACAAGCCATGAGGTTTGTCTGCCAAAAATCGGCCAGCGCGCAAAGCACCGAGGGCATATGACATGCGGCTGGCCGACTTGTGGGTGATTTCAATACGCTCGCCTTCACCGGCAAACAGCACGGTGTGGTCACCCACAATATCGCCACCACGAATGGTGGAAAAGCCTATTTGTGTTGCAGGCCGCTCACCCGTGTGGCCTTGGCGGCCATAAATGGCGCATTCAGACAGGTCTTGTCCCAGCGCATTGGCGACGACTTCGCCCATGCGTAGCGCAGTGCCTGAAGGCGCATCGACTTTGTGGCGGTGATGGGCTTCAATCACTTCAACGTCATAGCCTGTGTTGAGAATTTTGGCTGCTACTGACAATAACTTGAATACGGCATTGACGCCGACGGCCATATTTGGGGCAAACACAACGGAAATTTTTTGCGCGGCATTTTCGATGGCTTGTTTTTCTGCTGCATTGAATCCAGTGGTACCAATAATGAGACTTACGCCTTGCGATTGGCAGTGTTCAAGATGAACCAAGGTGGCTTCAGGGCGGGTGAAGTCAATAAGGCAATCTGCATTTTTCAAGGCGCCGACAATATCATCGGTGATTAAAACACCACAGGGCATGCCGAAAAGCTCGCCTGCATCTTTGCCTAAAAAAGGGCTTGCGCTGTGTTCTAGTGTTGCAGAAAGGCTTGCGGTTTCATCTTTTAAGACCGCTTCAACCAAGGTTCTGCCCATACGGCCAGCGCTTCCTGCGATGGCATAGCGAATTTTTTTCATGCTGTTTAGTTAGTTTGTTTTTGCAGACGCAGGAATGTCGATAATCTGATGGGTTTCTTTTGGGGGCGTTTTTTTGCCATCATCAGCAATCACATTTCCACCTACGCGAACCAGTTTGTCATCTTGAAAAAATACGGTAATGCGGCGCTGTTCAGCTTCGCCACGGCCTGGCTGCAGGCGATAGATATAATCCCAACGATCCGCATGAAACATGTCTGCCATTAGAGGCGAGCCTAGAACAAACTTCACTTGTTCACGCGTTTGTCCAGGCTTTAATTGAGACACCATTTCCTGAGTGACCCAGTTGCCTTGGCGAACATCAATGCGGTAAGGCTTGATGTAAGAATTGGCTGGATTCAGCCGCGAACAGGCTGTGCTGCCCCAGAGCGTGATAAAAATAAGTAAATAAGAAGAAAGCTTCATCAATTATTCCAGTGTGGTGTTTGCATGCTTTATCACGAAAGCAGATGGTTAACAGGCATGCATGATACGTGATACGACATGAAAGGATGTTCCAAATGGGAGGGCATATTAGCCAGCGTTTATTGGCAGGAATCTTTAGCCAATTAAGCAGCCCAGTATTGAACGAAAACTATATCATAGTGGCCTGTTGCGCTTAGCGCTCGCTGTACCCTTTTACTTTATGAAGACTCACCCTGAAGATCTAAAAAGCATCGGTTTGAAAGCAACCCTCCCTCGGCTCAAAATTCTCGATTTGTTTCAGAAATTAGCGCAGGATGGCGGAGAGCGGCATATCACGGCAGAGGATGTCTATCGGCATTTATTGGCCGATGATATGGATGTCGGATTGGCGACGGTATACCGGGTTCTGACGCAATTTGAGCAGGCAGGTTTGTTGCAGCGGCATCATTTTGAATCTGGTAAAGCAACTTTCGAGTTAAACGAAGGACATCATCACGATCATTTAGTCTGCATTCAATGCGGTCGGGTTGAAGAGTTTTTTGATCCGGAAATAGAGAAAAGACAAAACGAAATTGTTCGGCAACGCGGCTTTGAACTTCGGGAGCATGCACTTTATCTGTATGCAGAATGTATCAAATCAGATTGCGTGCATCGTCAGAAAGACAAATAGCGCGACTTTGCGCTGATTGTTTTAACCTTCTCTGTCAGCACTGAGCCCGAGCATTTCTGCAGCGTGACGATGCGTGGTATGGGTAATTTTTTCGCCACCCAACATGCGAGCTATTTCTGCCACGCGTGCAGTTTGATCCAGGACATGAACGGAAGAGAAAACTTCTGTGTTGCGTGTTTCCTTGGTGATAGACCATTGCCAATTGGCTTGTGCGGCCACTTGCGGCAGGTGGGTCACGCATAAGACCTGACGAGATTTTCCCAGGTCGCGCAACATACGGCCGACGATTTCGGCGACACGCCCACCAATACCGACATCGACTTCGTCAAATATGAGTGTGCCTGCGACATTGGCTTGGCTGGCGATGACTTGCAGGGCGAGTCCAATGCGAGAAAGCTCACCCCCTGAGGCTACTTTGGCCAAGGGGCGTAGCGCTTGCCCCGCATTGGCGGCGACTTGAAATTCAATGGTTTCAAGCCCGAATGCCGCACCTTCTGCCAAGGGGTTGAGTACGATCTGAAACTGGCCACCATCCATGGCGAGTTCTTGCATGCCGGCGGTGACTGCTGTCGATAGTTGCTTTGCTGTTTTTGCGCGCAAGGCAGAAAGTTTTTTTGCCTGCGTTAGATAAGCGGCGTAAGCTTCTTTTTCATGTTCGGCCAGGGCACTTGGGTCAGCGCGCAGGCTCAGTTCAGCGAGTTGCCCATTGAGTCGTGCCAGTAAATCAGGAATCTCTTCTGGCGTAATGCGATATTTGCGCGCGATATGAGTGACTGTATCAATACGTTGATCCAGGGCAGACAGTCGAGCCGGATCTAGTTCCAGGCGATCTTGATATCGCCGTAACGCCAGCGCCGACTCTTCGAGCTGAATAATGGCGCTATCGAACAATGCCGCTGCATCCGCAAGGGCTGGGTCAGCTGAGGTGAGTTCATGCAGACGGGCACCTGCGTGTTGCAGGGCAGAGAGGGCGGCTGTATCGCCCTCATCAAGGACAGCGAGGGCGGCGGTGGCCGCTTCAAGCAACGCGCTGGCGTTACCTAAACGGCGCTGTTCGATCTCTGTTTCCTGCCAGTCTTCAATGCTGAATTCAAGCGCGGTGAGCTCTTTGACTTGCCAGGTGAGTAATTCGCGCTCACGTTCGCTTGCTTCATGATTGGTGGCGGCGGCCAGCCGTGCATCACGCAGGTGACGCCAGGCAGTATGTGTTGTGGCGAGTTGTGCGAGCAGGTCATGCGCGTTGGCATGTGTGTCGAGCAGGTTGCGTTGTGCATCTGCTTGCAGAAGTGAGTGGTGCGCATGTTGTCCGTGAATATCTGCGAGATAGCGCGCAATTTCACGAAGTTGTCCCAGCGTGGCGGCTGTGCCATTGATATAGGCACGCGAGCGACCGCTTTGATCAACAACGCGACGCAGTAAACAAGTGGTAGTGTCGAAATCATTTTTTTGAAGCCAGGCAGTCATCGCATTGGCTTCAGTGAGATCAAATTCAGCGCTTAGATCCGTACGTTCAGCACCTGCGCGTATGATTGAGGCATCTGCACGCTCGCCCAGAATGATTGACAGGGCATCAATGAGAATGGATTTTCCTGCACCTGTTTCACCTGTGAGCGCACCAAAACCGCTGTCAAACGCCAGCTCTAATTGGTCGACAATAACGAAGTCACGAATAATCAAGCGCTGCAGCATGGCGGGTGGTAATTAAGCGTGTATGCGTAGTTAGTGACGGGGAGTGGCGCTCCAATGCAGCTTTTCGCGCAGCATGGCGAAGTAGCTATAGCCTGGGGGATGCAGCAAAGTAACGGCAAAATGCGAACGCCGGATACGCACGATATCGCCACCTGAGGCATCAAATCGAGTTTGACCATCGAAGTGTATGCGGCCATCATGTGGGGGGAGAAGTGTAACCGTAATGCAGCTACGGTCGCTCACCGTAATTGGGCGATTAGAGAGGGCATGCGGACATAAAGGCACAATGGCAATGCCCGCTACGGAGGGATGCAGGATAGGGCCGTTGGCGGAGAGTGCATAGGCGGTTGACCCTGTTGGCGTGGAAATAATCAGGCCGTCAGCGCGCAGGATATGGATGAGCTCGTCGTCGACTTTGACTTCTAGTTCAATTAAGCGGCCGCTGTCACCTTTATTGATAACGACATCATTCAGGGTGAGAGCACAACTGACCAACTCGCCGTGGCGCAAGACTTCAGCATCAAGCAAAAAGCGCTGCTCGCGAGAAAATTTCCCGGCTAGGATCGCGGTCATGCTTTCTATCATGCCTTCACGTGCAATGTCTGTCATGAAGCCCAGACGGCCTTGATTTACGCCGACTAACGGAACGTCAAATTCGGCAAGGCAGCGCGCAGCATTAAGCAAGGTGCCATCTCCGCCAAGCACGACCGCTAAATCTGCGCGTTGACCTATGGTGTCGTAGCTCGCGGCTGTGTAATGATGATGTCCCATGGCAGTGGCGGTACTTTCTTCAACCAACACTTCCCTATCTTGGCTGCGCAAAAACGCGGCCAGTACGATTAGTGAATCAGAGATTTCGGGACTTTTATATTTGCCGATCAGGGCAATCGTATGAAATAGACGATTCGTGCTCATAGGCAATGAAATCAATAAATTTTTGAGAGACTAATTAACCGGGCAAAGGATCTGTATTGCCTAAAGCCGTGGTGTTCAAGCCGCCATCGACATACATGATTTCACCTGTAATGCCACTGGATAAATCGGAGAGTAAAAAGGCGGCGGCATTGCCCACTTCTTCGATGGTGATATTGCGGCGCAAGGGTGCGTGGTGGGCGTTATAGGCGAGTAGTTTGCCAAAGTTGCCAATGCCCGAGGCAGCGAGAGTTTTGATGGGGCCGGCTGAAACGGCATTTGCGCGAATGCCTTGTGGTCCGAGGCAAAAGGCAAGATAGCGCGTTGCTGCTTCCAGACTGGCTTTGGCCAGACCCATGGTGTTGTAATTTGGCATAGTGCGTTCAGCGCCAAGGTAGGTCATTGCCAGTAGTGATGGGCTATTGCCTTTGAGTAGCAACGGACGCGCAGCTTTGGCCAGTGCTGCGTAGCTATAGGAGGAAACATCATGGGCGATGCGAAACGCTTCACGCGAAATGCCGTCAAGAAAATCACCTTCAATTGCTTCAGTAGGGGCAAAGGCGATGGAGTGTACCAAGCCGTCCAAGCCATCCCATTGCTTGGCAATTTCGACGAAAAGATTATCGATTTGTGCATCTTCTGCAACATCACAGGGGAAGATGGCTTTTGAATCAAACTCTTCGGCAAACTTGGTAATTCGGTCTAAAAAGCGTTCGTTCTGATAAGTGAATGCGAGGATTGCACCTTCACGATGACAGGCTTTGGCAATGCCATAAGCGATGGAACGGTTAGAGAGCAGGCCTGTGATTAGGATGCGTTTATTGGCAAGAAATCCCATCGTTTTTCCTCAAATGAAAACAGCTGAATCGGTCTTTTGGATTATAGCGGATAGGCTAAACTCATCCCTATGAAAAGACCCTTCTTCCTCCTGTTATTGTGTTTGGCGGCAACTTTAATGGCTGGTTGTGGCGATGCTTGGAACAATCCGTATCCAGTAGATGAAAAGGGTAAAAATATTCTATATACCGCATTTACGGATAGACCTAAGCATCTTGATCCTGTGCAGTCTTATAGTGAAGACGGGATTACTTTTATTGCGCAAATTTATGAGCCGCCACTTCAATACCACTATCTGAAACGTCCCTATGTGCTGATTCCGGCAACGGCTGAAACGCTGCCTGCGCCACGCTATTTGGATGCACAAGGGCAGTTATTGCCAGCAAACACAGCAGCTGAAAAAATTGCCTTTACTGATTACGTGATCGCGATAAAGCCGGGCATTCTTTATCAACCGCATCCGGCATTTGCGCTAACGGCTGCTCGGTTGTATCAATATCATGATCTGACAGCCGAGCAACTTTCAAGCATAGATAGCCTGGCTGATTTTTCTGCAACTGGAACCCGTGAGCTGGTGGCTGATGATTATGTGTATGGCATTAAGCGGCTGGCGCACCCGCATCTGCATTCGCCGATTCTGGGTTTAATGAGTGGCTATATCAATGGCTTGGGTGATTTTGCAAGTCACTTGCAAAAGTCGGCGCTGGCGAGACGGCGAGAGGCATGGCTGGATTTGCGTGAATATCCCCTGGATGGGGTAAAAGTGATCGATCGATATCACTATCGCATTCGAATCAAGGGCAAGTATCCGCAGTTTTTATATTGGCTGGCCATGCCGTTTTTTTCGCCCATGCCGTGGGAGGCAGACAAGTTTTATAGCCAGCCCGGGTTGGTGAAAAAAAACATCACTTTGGACTGGTATCCAGTGGGTACGGGGCCTTATATGCTGACTGAAAATAATCCCAATGCGCGCATGGTGTTACAGCGCAACCCAAATTTTCACGATGAGCGCTATCCGTGTGAAGGTGAAGCGGAAGATAAAAATAATGGCTTGCTTAAGGATTGCGGCCAGCGTTTGCCATTGATCGATCAAGTGGTGTTTACCCGAGAAAAAGAGCAGATACCCTATTGGAATAAATTTTTGCAAGGTTATTACGATGCGTCGGGTATTTCTTCTGACGCATTTGATCAGGCCGTACAGGTGGTGGGTGGCGGAGAGGCTGCGCTGACTGATGCCATGCAAACGCAGGGGATTACGCTTTCGACCACAGTGGCGACATCCACTTTTTACATGGGCTTTAACTGGCTGGATTCACTCACCGGTGGCAACAATCCGGCAACTGCTGAGCGGGCGCGTCTGTTGCGGCAGGCTATTTCGATTGCCATCAACCAGGAGGAATTCATTTCGATTTTTCAAAATGGCCGTGGTGTGGCTGCGCAAGGCCCGATACCGCCGGGTATTTTTGGCTATCGGGAAGAGAAGGCAGGCATTAATCCATACATGTACGACTGGGTTGATGGGAAGGCTCGTCGCAAGCCGATTATCGAAGCTAAGCGTTTGCTGGCCAAGGCAGGTTGGCCGAGTGGGCGTGATGCGGTAACAGGTGAGCCACTGGTCATTTACCTCGATACAACGGCCACTGGCGTGGGCTCCAAAGCGCGAATGGATTGGTTGCAGAAACAGTTGGGGCAAATTGATGTGCAACTGGTGGTGCGTAATACTGACTACAACCGTTTCCAGGAGAAAATCAGGAAAGGTGCTGCGCAGATTTTTTATTTTGGCTGGAATGCGGATTATCCGGACCCTGAAAACTTTTTGTTTTTATTATCCAGCCAGCAGTCTTCAGTGTTACATGACGGATCAAATGCTGCCAACTACAGCAATGCACTGTATGACAGCTTATTCACTCAAGTGCAAACGATGGAAAATAGTCCGCAGCGCCAAGCGTTGATTGATCAGATGGTAGCGCAATTGCGTCATGATGCCCCATGGATATGGGGCTTCCATCCCAAAGATTACAGTTTGCAACATGCTTGGCTTATGAATCGAAAGCCGGGCAAAGTGGGTAATAACACCTTAAAGTATCAGCGTATTGATGCCAGCTTAAGGGAGGCCAAGCGCGCTGAATGGAATCGTCCGATACGTTGGCCGCTGCTGTTTTTGGCTTTGGGGAGCGCGGCTGTTTTTGGTTTGATTTTCCGAGCGTATCGCAGGCGCGAGAGGCGGGCGATGTCATGAAAACGGGTATGAAGAACAAGCTTGTATCAGCCGCTAGCTAGTGTGTAGCGGTTGAAATGCGTACTTGAATGCAGGTAAAAGTTTTCAAATTTCCTTTTTTTCTTTGGCATCAAAAGGTAGCCACTCGCCATCTCGTAGTGCGCTCAGCGGATGAAAGTTTTCTTTGTATGCCATTTTTTTACTTTGGCTGATCCAGTAACCCAAATATAGCCAAGGCAGGCCGAGACGCTGGCACTCAGCGACTTGCCAAAGCACGGCAAATGTTCCCAGGCTTGCATGAGGTAAATCGCAATCATAAAAGGTATATACCGCCGAGAGGCCATCGTCGAGGACATCGATGATGCTCACGATGCGTAAGACGCCGTTTTCTCGAAATTCGATCAAGCGACTATCGACATGCGTTTGCAATAAAAATTGTGCATATTGATCGCGACTGTCTTGATCCATGCCTCCGCCTGCATGGCGTGCATTCTGATAGCGCTGGTAGAGCTGGTAGTGCGCTTCATCAAAGCGGAGTTCAACTTCATTGCTCGTCAGCGAGGCATGTTGTGCCATGGCGCGGCGCTGGCTACGCGATGGTTTGAAGTGGTTAATATCCAGTCGAATGGGCACGCAGGCATTGCAAAAATCACAACGCGGACGATAGGTAAACATGCCGCTGCGGCGAAATCCTGCACGTACCAGTTCGCTATAGGTTTTGTTGTCAATCAGATGAATGGGGGTAGCAACTTGCGAACGGGCAGAATGGTCAGGCAAGTAGGAGCAGTGATAAGGCGTGGTTGTGTAGAACTGCAAGAGCGGAAAAGTCGGCAGGTCGCGTAGATGCGTCATTGCGCCTCCTTGATCTTGAAATATCCATCAATGGCCAAGGCACGCCATTGTTCGGGCTGGTGATTTGTGTGGCGATAGCGAGCCAGCGTAGCGATAAATTCGCTGCGAGGCATGAGTTGAGCGCCCAGTGAAGTGAGGTGAGATGTTTCCATTTGGCAGTCAATTATGCCGAACTCTTGCTGTTTGAGGTAAGCGCATAAATGCGCTAATGCAATTTTTGATGCATCGCGGTGATGGCTAAACATCGATTCGCCATAAAAAACACCGCCTAGCGCGATGCCATACAACCCGCCGACTAACTCGCCATCTATCCATGTCTCTACGCTATGAGCATAACCCAGGCGATGCAATCGTTCATAGGCTGTCATCATGTCTGCGTTAATCCATGTGCCGTCTTGCCAGCGCCGACTTATCAGTGCGCAGGCCGTGATGGTTTGCATGAAAGCTGTATCAAAACGTACGCTGTAAGTTTTATTGCGTAAGGTTTTTCGTAGCGAGCGGGAAATTTTCAACGCGTTGGGTATGAGCACCATACGCGGGTCAGGACTCCACCAAAGGATGGGCTGACCTTCGGCATACCAAGGGAAAATACCTTGGGTATAGGCAGCAATCAGGCGCTCAGGCGATAAATCACCACCTGCTGCTAGCAGCCCATTAGGGCCTGCAGGTTCAGCTAACGCTGTTTCTGGTGAAGGGAAAGTGCCGTCATCCGATAGCCAGGTCAGCATTTGAACACAAGCAGATTGACACTAAAAAGCATGCGCTTATAACGAAAGCAACTTATGCGAGCCGTCGCATAGCGGACCGTTTTTACTGTGCTTACAGCCACAGAAATAGACAGTTGTGGTTTCGCTTGCTGTAAATTTGACTGGCGAAAACGCAGACCCTTTGTGGCTGCCATCACAAAATGGTTGCCCTTTTGATTTGCCGCAAGAGCACCAGAAATAGTCCTTGCCAGCTTCAACGGCTACAGCAAACGGGGATTTTGCTGCGATGTCGGGCTTATGCATGATTTCTCCTAGGAAGTTCGAAACAGCAGAAAGATGAGAGCAGTTATATTAGCTGCATTATCCGTTTTCTTAATCATAAAATCTATCAGATGAGGTGTTTTTTTAATGAATGAATATTTAGAAGCGATTGAATCTGAAGTAGGCGATTCGCCTGATGCTACGGTAATTTGGCTGCATGGCTTAGGCGCGGATGGACATGATTTTGAGCCTATTGTGCCGGCGCTTGCTTTGCCACCTGGGTCGGCTATACGTTTTATATTTCCCCATGCGCCGGTGCGTCCGGTGACGATTAATAATGGCATGTCCATGCGCGCTTGGTATGATATTTTTTCACTCGGTGGCGGGCCAGAGGATGAGCGAGGTTTGCGTGCGACGCAACAGCAAGTCGAGGCGCTGATTGAGCGCGAACGTGCCCGCGGCATTGCCCCGAGTCGGATTGTGTTGGCAGGCTTTTCGCAAGGGGGAGCGGTGGCGTTGCTCACTGCATTGCGATATCCGGAAAGACTCGCGGGGGTGATGGCGTTATCAACGTATTTGCCCTTGGCGGGCAAGCTGGCTGCAGAGCGCCAATCAGCCAATGCAGATTTGCCTATTTTAATGGCACATGGCACAGCAGACGAGGTTATTCGCCTTGACCGTGCGTTGAGTGGTCGAGATGCCTTGTTAGCATTGGACTATGCGGTAGATTGGAAAACTTATGCCATGGGACACGCAGTTTGTCCGCAGGAAGTTGGGGATATCGGCATTTGGCTAAGTAAGGTTTTAGCCAGATAAGCAATTATCCGTCTGCTGGTTTGATCGCCGATTTAGGTCGAAACGCTTTGACGACGGACTCAACGGTTTCAATGTAAGGACCGCCGATTAAATCAAGACAGTAAGGCACGGCTGAGAAAATACCCGGCACACTTGGTGTGCCGTCGGTATTTTTGAGGCCTTCCAGGGTTTCTTTGATCGATTTTGGCTGGCCGGGCAAATTAAGAATCAGCGTGCTGCCACGAATAACACCGACTTGCCGTGAGAGGATGGCGGTGGGTACAAAGTGAAGGGATATTTGCCGCATTTGTTCGCCAAATCCCGGCATGATTTTATGCGCTACAGCCAGGGTGGCTTCCGGTGTGACATCTCGAATTGCAGGACCTGTTCCACCTGTCGTTAATACCAAGTGACAGCCTTCAATGTCGCATAGTTCAATGAGTGTGCGTTCAATAGTTGTTTGATCGTCTTCGATTAAACGAGGCACTATTTGCCATGGCGTACTTAGGGCAGCAGTAAACCAATCAGTTAGTGCAGGTAAGCCTTGGTCTACGTAAATCCCTTTGGAGGCGCGATCAGAAATGGAGACAAGACCAATGCGGAGTTCGATATTCATGGTGGGATATTGTTGAAATAACTACAAGTGGATGATCGATTTGATTTTTCTGACGTTGCTCGGTACTCAGTGAGCTTACTGCTTTTGAAGGAGATCGTCGTTGGTCGAACCAGGGCGGCATTTTAATGTGGGTACAGACGAGGTATCATCAAGGCTGTCATTAAAGCGCTGTGGTCAAGGCGCTGTTTTCAAAGTATTAGATTTTCTGCAATGTGTATTAAGACGATCAACAAAGTGATTAAACACGGTGGTCAAAAATACGATCAATATTATGGTTAATGCGACGGTCTGAATGCTATGGTCGATCAGGTAAATTTTCAAGAGAAAATTCAGGACGAGTCGTTGCCAGTGATGGACGAAAGCGTCAAGGATCGGACGGTCACGCAGATTGCGACTATTAGCATCACGGTGGTGGGGCTGGTCGGGCTGTGGGTGATTATTAACGGGCTGTGGTCTAGCGGGTTGCCATGGACGTCGGATGTAGCCAAAAATCAAGTGGCAAAAACATCGCTAGCCACATCGCCAGTCGCCATATTGCCTTCGCAGAAAATAAATGCCGGCCAAGTGGCTGGTGATCCACCTGACTTGTCTTTGCCAGCAACAACTCAAATTTCTGCCATTCAGTCTGCTGATAAAGTGCAGTCGGAAAAAAACATCAGTGGGGGAATACCGCAGTCTGCTGAGCAGTCTGCTATAGGTGCCGCAACCGTGGTTGCTGCACCTGAATCACAAGCTGTGAAGGAGCAACAGGCTAATTTAGCTGAGGTGTTAACTTCTCAACCAATGATTCAACACGCTAAAACTCGTCGTCCCCAACAGTTTGGGGTGCAGTTAGGCGTATTTAATTCAGTGGCTAATGCTGAAAACTTACGCAGGAAAATGCAGGCGCAGGGTGTGCCTGTCATTGTTGAGTCACGTGTGCACATTGGACCATTTGCGACTCAGGCAGAAGCCGACCAAGCGCGTGCCAAGCTCAAGGCGATGGGCATCAATGAAAGTGCATTGGTTATTTTGAAGTAAATCGGTGATTGGTTTACGTAAGAAGACCCAATAAACCGGTAGCGAGTTTTAGTCAATTTTCACGGTTTTATTTTTTAGAGAATAGTTAATCATGAGTCGAAAAATCATTGCAACAACTGCCGCGCCTGCTGCGATTGGCCCTTACTCCCAAGCCGTACAGGCGGGCAATACCGTGTATTTGTCCGGCCAGATCGGCCTGGATCCTGCCACCATGCAGATGGTGGAAGGCATAGACGCGCAGATCGTGCGCGTGTTTGATAATCTCAAGGCGGTGTGCGAAGCGGCAGGCGGGAGTCTGAATGACGCCGTGCGCGTGACGATTTATTTGACGGATTTGGCCAACTTTGCCAAGGTGAATGAAGTCATGGCGCAGTATTTCACTGCGCCTTATCCGGCGCGTGCGGCAGTGGGGGTGAAATCCTTGCCGCGCGATGCGCTGGTTGAAGCCGACGCGGTTTTAGTGCTTGGCTGAACTGCGCGTTAAAAAAACGGTTGATCATGGGGGCGCTGAATCCACCCGCCCCACTCGATCCATCGGGTCAAAAGCCGGGCGCAAAGCGGGTCATGCCGCAGCAGGCAACACCTTGGCCGGACGGCTGGCCAAGCTGGGTTTGCGTCGGGACATTGATTTTGCTCTGCATCTGCCTTTGCGCTACGAGGATGAAACGCGCATCAGCCAGGTGAGCGACGCACTGCCTGGCGTGGCTGCGCAGTTTGATGTCGTGGTAGTGAGCAGCGAGGTAGGCTTTCGCCCACGTCGGCAATTGGTGGCGCATTGCCNNCTGAATTTTTACCCCAGCCAGCAAAAAGCCTTGCAAGAGGGGGCGCGTTTGCGTGTGTTTGGTGAGTTGCGCGAGGGTTTTTTTGGCAGGGAAATTGTCCATCCGCGTTTTCAGGTGCTCGGCGCAACGGACTTATCTACTGAAGAATCCTCAGCCGCTGCGCTGCCAACGGGCTTGACACCGGTTTATCCGACCACAGCAGGACTCGGGCAATCTACCTTGCGGCGGCTCATCCAGCGGGCATTGGCGCGCATTGAATTAACCGACACCTTACCGCCTGTTGTTTTGGCCAAGTATGCGCTGCCAGATATTTCCGGCGCGATTCGCTTTTTGCATGCGCCGCCGCCAGAGAGTGCTTTAGCGCAACTGGAGTCACGCAACCATCCGGCCTGGCGGCGTGTGCAGTTCGATGAATTGCTGGCGCAGCAGTTATCGCTGCGTCGTGCTTACACTGCGCGCCGCGCGCTGGGGGTGCCGGAATTGATCGCCACCCATGAGCTCACTGAGCAGCTGTTGCGTGTTTTACCGTTTCTCCTCACCGGCGCGCAGCGGCGTGCCTGGGGCGAGATTGCGCAGGATTTGGCACAGCCGCATCCGATGCAGCGCTTGTTGCAGGGCGATGTGGGCAGTGGCAAAACCATCGTCGCGGCCTTGGCTATGCTGCATGCGGTCGAAGCTGGTTATCAGGCCGCCTTGATGGCACCCACGGAAATTCTGGCCGAGCAGCATTACCAGAAGCTGTCGACTTGGCTTGCGCCCTTGGGGCTGGAAGTTGCCTGGCTGACCGGCAGCCTCAAAAAGCGCGACAAGCTCGCGGCGATTGAAAAAGTCGGCGCTGGCAAGACGGCGCTTATGGTTGGCACGCATGCCTTGATTGAAGAAAATGTCGTCTTTGACCGCCTGGGACTGGCGATTGTGGATGAGCAGCACCGCTTTGGCGTGCGTCAGCGCCTGGCGCTAAAAGACAAAGGCCGTTTTGCGCACCAGCTCACC
The DNA here is from genome assembly GCA_002422995.1 of Rhodocyclaceae bacterium UBA6160. Classification (GTDB taxonomy): domain Bacteria; phylum Pseudomonadota; class Gammaproteobacteria; order Burkholderiales; family Rhodocyclaceae; genus Rugosibacter. The sequence continues at coordinate 8,333 of DIUK01000154.1, read as the reverse complement.
ATGTCGGCCACGCCGATTCCGCGCACCCTGGCGATGAGTTATTACGCTGATTTGGATGTCTCGGTGCTGGACGAATTGCCGCCCGGCAGAACGCCGGTCGCCACGCGGCTTGTTTCGGCTGCGCGGCGCGATGAAATCGTTGCCCGCGTGCGCACTGCGTGCGCGCTCGGCGGGCAGGCGTATTGGGTATGCCCGCTGATTGAAGAAAGCGAAACCCTGCAGTTGCAAACGGCGGAAGACACTTACGCGCAGTTATTGGCAGACTTGCCCACGCTGCGCGTGGGATTGGTGCATGGGCGCATGAAAAGTGAGGAAAAGGCGGCTGTCATGGCTGCTTTTGCGGCCAATGAAATTCAGGTGCTGGTGGCGACAACCGTGATTGAAGTGGGGGTGGATGTGCCCAACGCGAGCTTGATGGTGATTGAGCATGCGGAACGTTTTGGGTTGTCGCAGTTGCACCAGTTGCGCGGCCGTGTCGGGCGGGGCGCGGCGCAATCGACGTGTATTTTGTTGTACGCCCAGCCCTTGGGGCAGATGGCGCGGGCGCGGCTGAAAGTGATTTTTGAAAGCACGGATGGTTTTAAGATTGCGCGTGAAGATTTACGCCTGCGCGGGCCTGGCGAGTTTATCGGCGCGCGGCAAAGCGGCTTGCCGCTGTTGCGCTATGCCGATCTGGAAGACACCGCGCTGGTTGAAAAGGCACGCCAACTGGCCGATGAGTTGTTGCGCGATGCGCCTGATGTGGCGGATGCGCATCTGGCGCGCTGGCTGGGCGGACGTGAGGATTTTTTGAAAGCATGAATCATCCTTTATTGCTGTTGCGCGAGCGGCGCTTTTTGCCCTTGTTCATTACCCAGTTCTTAGGGGCATTGAATGATAACGTCATCAAAAATGCGATGATTGTGCTGCTCACCTTTCAGGCCGGGCGGTGGACAACGCTTTCGCCCGGGGTGCTGGCGAATGTGGCGGCGGGGGTGTTTATTTTGCCGTTTTTCCTGTTGTCGGCGAGCGCTGGGCAATTGGCGGATACATACGACAAAGCCATGATTACGCGCTGGGTCAAGGGTTTTGAGCTGGTGATCGTGATCATTGCCGGTGTCGGCTTTTGGCTGCACCAGTTGCCGGTTTTATTGCTGGCGCTTTTTTTGCTCGGCCTGCATTCGACGATTTTTGGTCCGATCAAATATGCAATTTTGCCGCAGCATCTGGCGGCGAGTGAATTGATGGGCGGCAATGCGTTGATTGAAACCGGCACCTTTGTGGCGATTTTGCTGGGGTCCTTGCTGGGCGGGCTTTTGGCCAGCGTGCCTGACGCGACGTTGTGGATTAGCGTTGCCGGTGGGGTGATCGCGCTAATCGGTTATGTTGCCGCACGCGCCATCCCTGCTGCGCCGCCGGTTGCTGGCGACCCCGTTGTGCCCGTATTTTTCGCTCCATCAGTTGCCCATTCTGTCGGCGCCGTTCTGCCAGCGCCGACTTTTCGCATCAGCCGCAACCCGCTCGCTGAAACTTGGCGGAATCTGGCCTATGCGCGAAAAAAACGCCCGGCCTTTGCGGCGCTACTGGGCATTTCCTGGTTCTGGGTGTATGGCGCGATTTTCCTGGTGCATATTCCGCTGTATGCCAAAGAAATATTGCATGGCGATGAGACCAGCGTTACCTTGCTGCTGGTGGCATTTATTCTTGGCATCGGTGCAGGCTCGATGTTGTGCGAATGGCTGATTCGCCACCGGCGCGCGCGCGTGGGCTGGCTGATTTTTGCCGGTGGTATCGGCTTGAGCCTGTGCGCGCTGGATCTTTATGTGGCCTCGCCCGTGTTGACCGCAGCAAGCACCTCGCCTTTGAACGCACTTGCTCTGGTGCAGCAGCCAGGTATGTTTCGCGTGCTGACGGATTTGCTTGGTCTGGGTTTGTGCGGCGGTTTATTTACCGTGCCGCTGTACACCCTGCTGCAACAAGCCAGCGCACCAACGCACCGGGCACGCATGATCGCGGCCAATAACATCATGAACGCGCTGCTGATGGTCATCGGCGCCCTGGGCGCAGGTGCGCTCATCGCTGCAGGTGTGACGCTTCCCGAACTGTTTGCGCTGGTCGCTTTGGCCAACCTGGTGGCGGTAGCGGGATTGAATCAGCGGTATCGCCAACTGGCTAAAGCGGGGGAGTTGGGTTAAACCTTGGGCAGCGAAATCTCGTTATTGGTGCTGAACTGGTAATCGTGAAAAACATGTTCAGCGGTCAGGAGTTGATAATCGCCATTTGCCTGACGCACCGTCGTATCTTTCAAGCGGTAGGTTGCTTGGCCGCAAGTCCAGCAATCAAAGTTGCGCATTTGGGTGCATAGGCAGGTTTTATCCCAGACGCGAATTTTTTTGGCATCGGGGTGGAGCGCCACTTCGCGGTTATAGGCATCAATGTACTGGCAATTGCCATTGGCATCAAGCAAATAGCCATACGCTTCGCAGTTGGGGCGTATGCCATCGCCAATGGCCGGGCTGCTTTTCAGCATGCGCATAGGATAACCCGTGGGTGAAATGGTATTCACCACGATGTCTTCTTCGCTGGCTTTGAAGTATTCCTGCTTGACGTTATCCGGCAGGCCACATTCGTGGGTGACGGTAAAGCGCGTAGCAACCTGTACAGCCGCAGCCCCTTGGGCTAAAAAGCCGGTTGCATCCGATCCGGTAAAAATGCCGCCTGCGGGAATCAAAGGAATGGATAGATTTTGCTCGGCAAGCCAGTCGCGAATTTCAACAAAAATGGTGGCCAGATCATATTTCGCCCAATCCATGCCAAAGCCCAGGTGCCCGCCCGCTAACGGGCCTTCAACGACGATGTAATCGGGCAGGCGATTCAAGCGTGCATTTTTTTTGAGGAAAATCTGCAAAGCGCGCACTGAGGAAACGATGATGCCCAGCTTCACATCACGAAAGCGTGGATGGTCTTCAATCAGGGCAAAGCTGCCCAGGTGCAGACCGGCTGAGAGGGTAATGCCATCAATGCCTGCGTCCATGGCGGCACCCATGCGTACGCGCAGGGTTTCCTTGGGCGCATTCATGGTCAGCTTTTCCATGCAATTCACAAAAATCATGCCGCTGCCCTGCTTGGCATCCATGGCGTGGCGAACATGCAGCGCGGTAGCTTCAGCTAACACACCCAAGTCAAATTTAACGGTGGATTTATCTGAACTGGCCACGTTGAGCTTATAGAGCTGCAGCTTGTCTTTAACGAATTTGGTGTTAAAGCGGCGATCCGATACGGTGGGCACCATGGCGTCGGAAATATGGCCTACGCCACCCAGGCGTGCGACCTCCAAAGCGAGGGAGACGGTAGAAATATCCACCCCCATGCCGCCAATCATGATGGGCACTAATTCGTGTGAGCCTAATTTGAGGCGAAAATCATCAACGCGTGTCATTCAACTCTTTCTTGGGATACTGACTGAATTATCTGCTTGTAGATATGGCTGGTTGCGGATGCAATGCTCGCAGGTAAATTTTACGAAGGTGTTACTTGCGCGTAGCCTGACTGCGTATTATCGCCCGTTAGGCAAATTTGCGCTTATTTTCAAGGTGAAAATTCTGCATTTTGATCGTGAGTTAATACGGTAAGCAGGGCTTCTCCATAACGCTCGGCCTTGGCTTGGCCAATGCCGGGTACATCGAGTAGTTCAGAGGTTGAACACGGACGTCGTGTGGCGAGCTCAAGTAGTGTTCGGTCATGCAAGATGACATAGGCGGGCACCCCTTGTTCGCGTGCGCGCTCTGATCGCCAGGTACGCAGGGCGATGATGATAGGCGCTGTGTTGCCAGCAAGGCCGGTTTGGCCGTTGAGCGATGTTTCCTGCCGTCCCGTCAGCGCCGACATTGCACGCTTTTGCGAAAGTTTTTTATTGGTACGCGCTGTTGCTTGCCGCAGCGAGAGCGTGCATTCGCCACGCAGCAAGGGACGGGCGGATTCGGTGAGTTGCAGGGCGCCATAGGCTTGCGCATCAGCCTGTAATAATCCGGTGGCAAGAAGTTGGCGAAAAACCGAGCGCCAACCGTGATCGTCCAGCTCAGCCCCGACACCAAACGTAGGGAGTTCCTGATGACCGAATTGCATCACTTTATCGGTGGCCTTGCCGCGCAGAATATCAATTAAATGTCCCGCACCAAAGCGCTGGCCAGTGCGTAGCGCCGCAGACAAAGCTTTACGTGCCGCTTGAGTTCCATCCCACAGTTCTGGTGGGGTTAAACAGGTGTCGCAATTGTGGCAGGGCGTGGCGGTTTCACTGAAGTAGTTGAGCAAAAAAACGCGTCGGCAATCGGTGGTTTCACACCAGGCCAGGAGCGCATCGAGCTTGCCACGCTCGACGCGCTTTTGTTCTTCGCCAGCGATGGATTCATCGATGCGCTGACGATGAATGACTACGTCATTCAAGCCATAAGTCATCCATGCCTCTGCAGGCTCTCCATCACGTCCGGCACGGCCGGTTTCCTGATAATAGGCCTCCAGACTTTTGGGTAAATCCAGATGCGCGACAAAACGCACATCAGGTTTGTCTATGCCCATGCCAAAGGCAATCGTGGCGACCATCACGACAGGTTCTTCACGTAAAAACCGTTGTTGGTTTTTTTTGCGTATATCAGCATCCAGGCCAGCGTGGTAGGGCAAGGCAGGAATGCCTTGTGTATTGAGCCAAGCGGCGGTTTCATCTACTTTTTTGCGTGACAGGCAATACACAATGCCGGCTTCGTTTTGATGACCGGTTAAAAATTCAAGGAGTTGCTGGCGTGGATTGTCGCGCTCTACCACGAGGTAACGAATATTCGGCCGATCAAAGCTGGAAATGAAAATTCGTGCATTATCAAGACCAAGGCGAGCCACAATTTCCTGCCGCGTCAGCGCATCTGCTGTGGCGGTGAGTGCAATGCGCGGAATTTTTGGGTAGCGCTGGTGGAGTGTTGAGAGCTGGATGTATTCAGGACGGAAATCATGCCCCCATTGCGAGACGCAATGGGCTTCATCAATGGCAAATAAGGCCAGCTGTCCTTGTTGGTTAAGGCGGTCGAGCAGGTTTAAAAAGCGCTCGGTGAGCAGGCGTTCTGGCGCGACATAGAGTAAATCCAATGCACCATTTATGGCTTGATTTTCTGTTGCGCTGGCAGTGGCGTAATCCTGGGATGAGTTCAAATAGGCTGCTCGCACGCCTACTTGTAGCAAAGCATCCACCTGATTTTGCATCAAGGCAATGAGTGGGGAGACTACTACGGCCATGCCCGTGCGCAACAGCGCAGGTATTTGGTAGCAAAGCGATTTACCACCACCGGTGGGCATTAAGACTAAAGCATCGCCGCCGCGAGTTAAGTGGTCGATAATCTCGGCTTGCGGGCCACGGAAAGCGGTGTAACCAAAAGTTCGATGAAGTGTTTCGAGCGCGGAGGGCATCAGGGGGCGGCGAATTCGAGAGCGACAATGGCGTGCATTATGAAGGCTAACCCAAACTTGAGAGGGAAAAAATGAAGGCAAGGCGGCAGGATTTTTACAAAATTGCCATTCTTATGATGATGCTGTTGTGTCATGAGGTGAGGGCGGGTGAGAGTGCATCGCGCTATGCCATGCAACCGAACGCGGTGCGTGACGCGAGTATTGCCGAGCCGCCCGCAATATTGCTCGCAAAAGTTTGGCAAGACGGGCAAGATCCATCCAATTATTGGGTGAGCGAAAAGCTCGATGGTGTGCGCGCTGTTTGGGATGGCCATGAGCTGCGCTTTCGAAGTGGGCACACCGTGGCCGCGCCCGCATGGTTTATTCATGGGTTACCGGCTGAACCGCTGGATGGAGAGCTTTGGTTGGGGCATGGTCGTTTTGATGAGCTTTCAGCCATTGTGCGCAAAGCTGTACCCAGGGATGAGGCGTGGCGGCAAGTGCATTACATGGTTTTTGAGTTGCCTGGCGCGTTGGGTTCGTTCACGCAGCGGGTGGCGAAAATACAATCTGTGGTTAAGCAAGCGGGCGTGCCTTGGCTGCAAGCCGTGCCACAGTATCGCGTGGGTAGTCAGGTCGAGCTGATGGCGAGATACAAGGAAGTTTTGGCGGCTGGGGGCGAAGGCTTGATGCTGCATCGTGCGGATGCGATTTATCACGCAGGGCGCAGCGATGATCTGCTCAAGTTAAAGCCCGCGCTGGACGCTGAGGCTGTCGTGGTTGGCTACCGTCCAGGCAAGGGACGTTATGCAGGCATGGTTGGCGCCTTGCTGGTTGAAAATAGTACAGGCCAGCGGTTTGGTATTGGTAGCGGCTTGGATGATGCCACACGAAAAAATCCACCTGCAGTGGGTACAACAATTAGCTATCGTTATCAGCACTTGACAAACAAGGGTGTCCCGCGCTTTCCGCGCTATTGGCGGGTTCGTGCAGAGGGGTTGTAAGCAGAAAAAATAAATTGAATCATCTGCAAAGTCGGCGCTGTTGAAGCCCTGCGCAGCAGGGCGGTCGAGCAGAAGACGCTCAGCTTTGCAGACCTGGGATTCCGCTTTGCGGGCAGGTTTTCTCGCCGCTGCGGATGGTGGGACGGCGAAGGGTGAAGTAGGAGCGAAGTAAAGAAGACGAAAAGCAAGTCTCAAGCGATGAGCAGTGTCAGAATCAGCGGTACGGTTAGCGCGGCAAGTATCGTTGAAATAACCAAGGATGAGGCCACCGGGCCTTCCAGGGTTTTAAATTGATGTGCCATTAAATACACATTCGCGCCGACTGGCAGGCTGGCCAGCAGCACGACCACATGCGTTTCCATGGCCGGAATGCCCAACGCCACAGCCAATAACCAAACGATGGCGGGTTGCACGGCCAGTTTGATGGCGCAAATGGCCGTACTCAATTGCCAGCCTTGATGAATGCCATATTTGGCCAAGCCCATGCCTAGCGAGATGAGCGAGAGCGGTGCGGCAATTTGCGCGAGCATGGCCATGGGGGCGTCAATCAAGGTGGGAATGCGCCCGCCCAGCAAACCAAACAGCGTGCCACCGAGGATGGAGGCCACAATGGGGTTGGTTGCCACGCCATGGAGGGTTTTTGCAAACCCTCTGAATGAAGGGCTGCCATGTTTGGCCCATTCGATAGAGACGGAAACGAGTGTCCAGAGAATCAGCGAGTTGAAGGTTAATACGAGCGCTACTGAAGGCAATGCTGCATCACCCAAAATGGCTTTGGTCAGCGGCAAACCGAGCATGACATTGTTGGAAAAAATGCCGCCCAGGGCAAACACCGACTGCGCCACGCCATCCAGGCGCAGGGCACGCCAGGCGAAAAAGCGGCCGATACCGAAAACAATGAGGCAGCCGCCAAAAAAGGCCATCAGCAAGCGCGTATCCACGGGCGGCAGACGAGAAAAGTCGCTCATCATGCGAAACAGCATGGCGGGCAGGGCGATGGAAAACACGAAGCGGTTGAGTGATTCGCCCACCGTGGGGGGCCAGTGAAACCAGCGCACCGGCGTGTAGCCGATGGCCACCATGGCAAACAGGGGGGCGGCGAGTGAGAGGTGATGGGCAAAGGTGGTGAGCATAAAAGTCGGCGCTGGTGAGACGGCGCGGGAAGAGCGAATCAGGAAGTTGCAGGCTAGTTTATCGGCGATTTAAGGCATGCGTAGCGGCAGATTCACTTGAACCTGGAAACCTGAGTTGACTGCTTCCATGCGAAACTTCGCGTCTTGCTAATTAGCTGAATGGATCTGCTCATGGCCGGTTTGCCTGAAATTACCAATATGGCGCTGTTTTGCGATTTCGAGAATATTGCGCTGGGTGTGCGCGATGCCAAATACGCGCAGTTCGACATCAAAAAAGTGCTGGAGCGGCTGTTGCTCAAGGGCAGCATTGTGGTCAAGAAGGCCTACTGCGACT
>DIUK01000154.1:0-359 GCA_002422995.1 Rhodocyclaceae bacterium UBA6160 | reverse complement strand
TCCAAACTGCGCGAAAACAACAAGCATGTGATCGGTGTCGGGGTGAAGGCAGCAACGTCCGACTTGTTATCCGCCAATTGCGATGAGTTTATTTTTTATGACGATCTGGTGCGTGAACAAGAGGCGAAAAAGACGCGTAGTGCGAAGAAAAATCCGGTAAAGGCGGCAACAGCTAAAGCGACGGCAGCCAAAACGGCTGCGGGCAAGGGCGGAGAAAAGCCGGAAGAACCAAGGCACGAGGAGGTTAGCCGCGAAGAAGCAAAACGCGAAGAGGCGCTGGACTTGCTGGTGGAAACCGTCGAAGCCCTGATGTCGGAGCGGGGTGGCGAGGCGACTTTGTGGGGCTCGATGGTCAAACC
>DIUK01000003.1:4529-4722 GCA_002422995.1 Rhodocyclaceae bacterium UBA6160 | reverse complement strand
CCCATGCAGCACATCGCACGTGGTATGCCATTGATCTCCACTGAGAATTTTGCTTCTCTAGGAATTAACAAGCCACAGTGATAGCAGGATGCATCGCTCAATGAGTCGATAAAATGCTCCCTGACTTTAAAGTGCGCAATAAATACTGCTCATGAGTGAAATGTACACCATAGCGAACTGCCGACAGCTACGT
>DIUK01000003.1:0-4441 GCA_002422995.1 Rhodocyclaceae bacterium UBA6160 | reverse complement strand
TACCAACTGAGCTACAGCCACCACAGACAACCGCAGACAACCGCAACAATCTATGCGATTTACACTACCCGTAAAAAAACAGCTTGACGAGCAAGGCCGCTATTATGCGAGATGACCGTCAAAGAATCAAGTTTTCCATACAGAATCTTGGCGCTTTACAACGCTTTTGTGGATTAATCTCTTTGCGCCAGCAAGCCATACAAGGTCACTTCATAACTTAGATCAACGGTTGAAACAGCACATCTAAGTCTTGTGTAGTGATCAAATGTCCGCCGGATTCTTCGTTTTCTACAGCCTCGCTATGCTGACGCATCAATTGCTCAGCCATGCCGCGCTTGCGATTTTGCAGCGCCAGTATTTTTTCTTCCACAGTTCCTTGAGTCAATAGCTTATAAACAAACACCGGCTTATCCTGACCAATACGATGCGCCCGCGCCGTCGCCTGTTCTTCAACAGCAGGATTCCACCAGGGGTCGTAATGAATCACTGTATCCGCCGCCGTGAGATTCAATCCCGTGCCTCCGGCTTTCAAGCTGATCAAGAATAAAGGCACCTGCCCTTCCTGAAATTCACGAATTGGCGTTTCACGATCCGTGGTCTGCCCGGTAAGCTTGACGTAACGCAGGTTGCGCTCTTTTAACGCTTCTTCAATGAGCGTCAACATAGAGGTAAATTGCGAGAACAGCAGCACTTTACGACCTTCATCGAGCAATTCCTCCAACATCTCCAGCAAGGCTTCGAGCTTGGCGGAAGGCACCGTTCCTTTTTTGACCAGCGCTTCAGTCGTTGGCAACTTCACCAGGCGCGGATCACAGCAGACCTGGCGCAGCTTTAACAGCGCATCGAGAATCATGATCTGGCTTCGTCCTGCGCCTTGTTGCGCTAAAACTTCACGCAGCTTTTTATCGAAGACTACGCGCAAGCTCTCATAAATATCCCGCTGACTACCTTCGAGCTCAACCCAGCGCACAATTTCCGTTCGTGGTGGCAAGTCTTTTAGCACCTGCTCTTTTGTTCTGCGTAGCAAAAAGGGTTTAACTCTATCAGCCAAGCGCTGCCGCATTTCATCATCGCCCATCTTTTCAATCGGCGTGCGGAAAATCTTGGCGAATCTTTGCGCGCGTCCTAATAACCCTGGCAAGAGAAAATCAAACTGCGCCCACAACTCACCCAAATGGTTTTCCAGCGGTGTTCCGGTCAAGGACAAGCGATGGCGTGCTTTTAATTGACGAGCCACTTGATGTGCCTGCGCTTTAGGGTTTTTAATGAATTGCGCTTCATCGAGCACCAGCAAATGGTAGTCCTGTGCCAACAAGACATCGCGGTCACGAACAATCAAGGGATAAGTGGTCAAAATAATATCCGCAGTAGCAATCTTGTCGAAGTGCTCTGCCCTGTCTTTACCATGCAATACCAGCACTTTCAAGTCAGGCGTGAATTGTGCTGCTTCATTTTTCCAGTTCACCATCAAGCTGGTTGTTGCAACGACCAAACTGGGTTTCTTGGCACGACCTGAAGCTTTTTCGAGATGCAAATGCGCTAGGGTCTGCACGGTTTTGCCCAAACCCATATCATCGGCCAGAATTCCAGCCAGGCCATATTCACGCAAAAACTGTAGCCAATTCAAGCCGACTTGTTGGTACGGACGCAATGTCGCCTGAAATCCAGGCGCAGGTGGCTGATGCGTCATGCCTGAAAAATCCTGCAATTTTTTGGCTAGCTGACGAAGTTCTTCGTTGCCTATCCATTGCGTTGCATGCGCCTCCAACCCTGCTAAAGCCGAGGCATGATGCCGCGCCAGGCGCGGCTTGTCGTCGTCCAGAAACTCCAGCAGCGGCAAAAGCCACGCTTTTAGCCGTCCTGCTGGAACCGACAAAATACGTCGCGCATCCAAGGCTACCGGCACATTGGTCGTGTCATCCAGCCCGCGCACAGTGTCTAAAAACTTCGGGTTGTCTTTGAGTAAAGTCAAAAGCGGTGGCACCAAGCTGACTTTTTCAGTCCCGACCATCACGCCCAAATCAAGATTAAACCACTCGCTCCCGGCTTCTTCCACGCCAACAAACCACTCATCAGCTGCGGTCAGATGAAACGGAAAATCCTCCGCAATAATCACCTTAATTCCGGTTTGTTCCAGCGCTTCAATACCCGTTTCCAAAAACGGGATCCAGCCTTCCGCGTCGCTACGACCCGGCATGAGGCAATCATCCATGGTTGCAGCTTGGTAACCTGGCAAACGCTGACGGTAAGTCTCAAAACCCAAGGCTTGAAGTGCAGCCCAGGTATCTCGTTCGGTAGCAAGGTCACGAAGCAACGTTTCCCACTGCCCCGAGGCCGTTTGGCGACGCATCATAGGTGACGGATGCTCAGCACCGACAACGCTAACACCTTCGGGGTAATTGAACTGTAGTGTAGCAATAGCATGTGTTTCATAGCCACTTTTGGCCGCCAGACTGCGAAACTGTCGTGCAGTCAGCATTATTTGGGCAACTGGCTTGCAGGCAACGATGCTATCAGGCACCTCGGGTAAAGGAATATTCAGCCCCCTTTGCTCACCAATACGCCCTAACTGCTGACGCACCAAGGGTGCATCCGCATCATTCAATGGCGGCGCAGCGAGCAGCTTTTGCAAAATAGTTTCCGGTAATTCGGAAACCATTTCGCCGATTTGATTCTGCGCAGCGTCCAGATAAAACATCGGCCAAGTAGAAATTTCTTGCAAAGGCTCAGGCAGACGAACCAAAGCTTGTTGCAGCCCGGCGAAATTCCTTTCCCAGCCAATGATGAGTGGTTGAGCTTGCCCAACCGTTATGGGCTGCTGCATCATGCCTTCACGATATAAACGCCCTGTTCGCAAGGCTTGGCGCAATAGCAAGGCGCCAGTTTCGCCGGTGAGCTCAACATCGTCCTGGTAATGAAAGGAAGTTCCCGCCTGCAACGCCATAAATAACCGCAATGGAGAAATATCTTCATCAAGAATAAACTCGCGGTGACTGCGCATACTCCCTAAATCATATGCCTGGGGCTGATAACCCACTGACTTGCCTAACTCTCCGGATTTATTTTGGCGACTTTTACCCAGCGCCATGCGCATAGGCGTACCTGGACGCAAGAGATACACCACCCGGTGCGGCAACACTTTTTTGCCCGNNACGGCAGCACCCGGCACCGTAGCGCCATCGGGCTGAACCCAGCCAGCTTTCTGGGAATACACCCATAACGTAGCCACCACATGCTTACAATCCATGCCAATAGGGCATGAACAGTCGCTATCCACCCCACGCACGCCCCCTGCTGCATTAAGCGATAGCCATAAATCAACCTGGTAAGGCTGAGCTTCACTGCCTTGAACGCTGGCTTCGACGTGAATTTCCAACGGATCTTGCTCAATGGACCGTATCGTCACTCGCCCTTCATTGGCATATGCCAAGCCACGCTGGACAATGCCGGGGCCATACTCACCTTCTAATTCGGCCAGATAATCTGGGCTTTCCGTAGCTATGCTGGACATGAAAAAATACACAATAAAGGGGCTTGGAAGATAGCACACAGAAAGCCCGCCGTCTCACCAGCGCCGACTTTTTAAACGGATAACGAAAATTTAAAAATTTCTGGTACCACTTATTGGCACTTATCTATGCTACTTGTCTAGCTCGTCTTTATCGCTCCTTAAAGCGACAAACCCACCTTGACCCTGGCTAATCAATCGTGACATGCTTGAGCCACTACAGACACATTATTTGCCACCAAATTCCTGCCTATTTTTTGAATGAACTACTGAATTCATTGAAAAGCCAAGACTTCTTACGACTAATCAAGCGCTTCAAATTTCATTTTTTACATACTATATACAGTAGAAATTAAGCAATAGACCACAAGATATTTTATTAACCAACTGATTTTTATAAATAAATAATTTAAGCTATCTGAATTACTTTCCAGTTTCAAAAAGCTGGCGTATGCTGCTTCAGATAATGCATTTTTCGCGCTATGCGAGTGTGCGCTCGGACTGTTGAAAACAGAAGTTTCAAGATGGCATATTGCATACTTTCAAGACTACCGTCAGCATTAATTTTTCAAGGCACAGTAGCTAAAACCACACTATTTTCAACGAAATAAATACGTTAAATTATTCATAAAACCATAGGTATTTTGGGAGAAACCATGACAGAAAACAATTTGACTGACTCATCCACAGTAATTGAACACACAGGCCAAATGGGTTTACCCCTGCCGCAGGAAATCTCCGGCGAAGTGCTGGTCGAAAAATACGCCAAGGGCAACGAGCGCACCGTGCATGACGTGCGCGCCCGCGTTGCCCGGGCTTTGGCCGCTGTTGAAGCGGAAGACAAGCGCGCCCACTGGGAAGCCCGCTTTTTAGAAGCCCAGGAAAATGGCTTTGTGCCCGCCGGGCGTATCAATTCCGCCGCCGGAACCGACC
>DIUK01000079.1 GCA_002422995.1 Rhodocyclaceae bacterium UBA6160 | reverse complement strand
CGCAAGCTGGCCATGAAGCACCATCCTGACCGCAATCCGGACAATCCCAAAGCCGAAGCGCAGTTCAAGGAAGCCAAGGAAGCTTACGAGATATTGTCCGACGAACAAAAGCGCACCGCTTATGATCAATACGGCCATGCCGGTGTTGATCCGCAAGCCCGCAGCGGGGCAGGCGGTGGCGGCGGCTTTGGTGATGCCTTCTCCGACATCTTTGGCGATATTTTCGGCGGTGGTGGCGGTAGTCGCTCTAACATTTATCGCGGCGCAGATTTGCGCTACAACCTGGAAATCACGCTGGAAGAAGCCGCCCGCGGCAGTGAGACCCGTATCCGCATCCCCACCATGGCTCCCTGCGAAGAATGCAATGGTTCAGGCGCCAAAAAAGGCACACAACCCCAAACCTGCCCCACCTGCGCAGGCCACGGCCAAGTGCGCATGCAGCAGGGCTTTTTCTCCGTCCAGCAAACCTGCCCCAAATGCCACGGCACAGGCCGCTATATTCCTGACCCCTGCAACACCTGCCACGGCTCAGGACGAGTCAAACATCACAAAACACTCTCTGTCAAAATCCCTGCCGGGGTGGATGAAGGCGATCGTATTCGCTTAACAGGCGAAGGCGAAGCCGGTGTAAACGGCGGCCCCACGGGTGACCTGTACGTACAAATTCATCTCAAGCCGCACGCCGTCTTCCAGCGTGAACATGACGACCTGCACTGCGAAATGCCGGTGAGCTTCACCACCGCCGCACTTGGCGGAGAAATCAAAGTACCCACGCTAGATGGCGCAGCCCACCTGAAAATTCCCGCTGGCAGCCAGACCGGCAAAGTATTCCGCCTGCGCGGCAAAGGCGTCAAGGGCGTGCGATCACACGCCCATGGCGACCTGCTTTGCCATGTTGTCATCGAGACCCCTGTAAGCCTCACCGAGCGGCAAAAAGAACTGCTGCGCGAATTTGAAGAAATCAGCCAGGGCAATGCCGGCCGCAACAACCCCAAAGCCCAGGGCTGGCTGGATCGGGTGAAGGATTTTTTTAGCGAGTAAACACCTCTTTTCTACCGACAATACCTTGAAAAGCGCGGACACCCTCCGCGCTTTTTTATTCAGCATAGATTAAAAGTCGGCAATGATGAGGCCCTGCACAGTTGGGCGGTCTAGTAGAAGACGCTCAGCTTTGCAGACCCGAAATTCCGCTTTGCGGGCAGGTCTCCTCGCCGCTGGCGATGGCGAGGCGAGAATTCGCAGTTCCTGATACCCAAAGACAAAATAAATAATAAAAGGCCACACAAAATAAAAGGCCCGACAGGCAAGCCTGTCGGGCCGGACTCAGTACGCCGCCCGAAGGCGGCTACTTTATTGCAGCAACGGCTCTCACCCCGGAAAGCTACAATGTCATCATTCTAATCAAAATGGATGGCAGTATGCAAAAAGAAAACAGACCCTACACGCTTGGCCTTGACATTGGCATGGCTTCTGTTGGCGCCGCGCTTTTGCTACCGGAGAAACAACGCATCCTTTCGCTTTATGTACGCACCTTCGATAAAGCCGAAACCGCAGAAAGAGGCGAATCACTCAACAAAATCCGCCGCGATGCACGGCTTATCCGCCGTCGCATCCGCCGCCGCGCGCATCGGCTGGTGCGGCTGGCGCGCTTGATGAAACGTTATGGCCTGATCGAAGCCGCCACGCCTGAATCATTTGCGCTGCCCGATGTCTCGCCTTGGACCTTGCGCGCCGAAGGGCTTGACCGCTTGCTCGAACCCAAGGAATGGGCAAGCGTGCTGTATCACCTGGTCAAGCATCGCGGCTTTCAGTCCAACCGCAAATCAGAAGCCAAGGCGGACGAAAAGGCCGGGCAAATGTTGTCTGGTGTGAGCCGCAACCAAGCGCTGCTGAAAGAAACCGGCTACCGCACCATGGGCGAACTCGCCGCCAAGCACGAAACCTTTACAGACGCCAAGCGCAACAAAGGCGGCGCTTACACACACACCTTTGCCCGTGCTGATCTTGAAGCCGAGCTCGCCCTGCTTTTCGAGCGCCAAAACGCATTCGGTTGCCGTATCGCCAGCGCCGACTTTTACGCAGCAGTGCATGACCTGCTACTGGCAAGGCAACCCACGTTATCAGGCGCCAACCTGCTCAAAATGATCGGCAAATGCACGTTCGAAAAAAGCGAATTCCGCGCCCCCAAGGCCAGCTACCGCGCCGAACGTTTTGTCTGGCTTGGCAAACTCAACAACCTCAAGATTGTCGGTGGCGGCGATGCACGATCACTCACCGATGCCGAACGCCGCATCATCATCGATTTGCCTTTCACCCAAGCCAAGCTCACCTTCAAGCAAGTGCGCAAGGCGCTCGCCCTGGAAGCCCATCAACGCTTTAACCTGCTCTCTTACCGCTTCGACCCCAAAGGCCGAGACAAAGACCCGGAAGAATCCACACTGTTTGAAGCCAAGTACTTTCACACCCTGCGCAAAGCGTATGAAGCCGCCGGGCTTAAAGCCGAATGGCAGCGCGACGCCATCCATTCCGACCGGCTGGATGCGCTGGCCTATGCAATAACCTGCTACAAGGATGACACCGAAGCGCGCGACTGGATGGCGGCGCAAGGCATCGAATCCCAAATCATTGAAGCCGTGCTCGGCGACTCGTTTGACCAATTCATCCAACTCTCGCAAAAAGCGCTCAAAGCCATTTTGCCGCACATGGAAGCGGGCCAGCGTTATGATGAAGCGGTCAAATCCGCAGGCTATAACCACAGCCAGCCTGATGCAGCGACAGAAAAACGAAAGACGCTGCCAGCGCCGGATAAAGACATTATCCGCAACCCCGTGGTGTATCGCGCGCTGAATCAGGCGCGCAAGCTCGTTAACGCCATCATCGCCGAATACGGCCCACCGGCTGCCGTGCATATCGAACTCGCGCGCGATTTATCCAAGCCTTGGGACGAGCGCAAGAAAATCGAGCGCGAGCAAAAGGAATTTCAAGTCGAAAAAGAAAAAGCCTTCGCCGACTTTGAAGACCGGTTTAACTTTCGCCCCAAAGGGCCAGACTTACAAAAGTGGCGGCTGTTTCGCGAACAGCTCGACCAATGCCCTTATTGCCAGCAAGCGCTGGAAGTGGATCGCCTGTTTGAACCCGGCTACGCCCAGGTAGACCACGCCCTGCCCTATTCGCGCAGTTTTGACGACAGCATGAACAACAAAGTCGCCGTGCACACCAAATGCAACCAGGACAAAGGCAACCGCACGCCGTATGAAGCCTTCGATGGCGCAAGCGGTAGCGACCACTGGCAACGCTTTGAAGCCTGGGTGCAAAGCAATAAAGCCATACGCCAGGCCAAGCGCAATCGATTGCTGCGCGTGAATTTCGGCGCAGAAGAAGCGGAAGAATTCCGCGACCGTAACCTGAATGACACACGCTACATCTGCAAGGAATTCAAGCGCATGGTTGAGACGCACCTGGCCTGGCATCCGGACAGCACAGCGGATAACCGTTGCGTGGTGCTCTCCGGCCAACTCACCTCGCTGCTACGCAAACACTGGGGATTGATCAAAGTGCGCAGCGAAGGCGATTTGCACCATGCGCTGGATGCTGCCGTGATTGCCGCCACCAGCCGCAGCCTGATCAAGCGCATGTCCGATTATTCGCGACGAAAAGAATTAGCAACGTTGCGTACTAACATTCCTGATCCAGAAAGCGGCGAAATCATTGATGTTGCAGCATTACGCCAAATTGAGGAACATTTCCCCATGCCTTGGCCATACTTTTGCGATGAGCTGCTCGCAAGGCTCTCGGCAAACCCCAGCCAGCAACTGGAGTGCATCACCAGTTATGACGAAGCTATGCGTAACAGCATCCAGCCCGTGCGCGTCTCCCGCGCGCCCACCCGGCGCGGGCTGGGCGCAGCGCATGAGGAAACCATCCGCTCCATGGGCAAGGCAGGCAAGCTGCTCGCTGGCGGGCAATCGGCCATCAAGACGCCACTGGCCAGCCTGACCTTGAAAGACCTTGACAACATCGCCGAGCAACGCGACACCGCACTCATCGAAGCCATTCGCGAACGCCTCACGGCCTTTGGCGGCGATGGCAAAAAAGCCTTTGCCCCGAACCAGCCACCACTGCGCAAGCCCTCAGGCGAAGGCAAGGCCGCGCCGATCATCCGCAGCGTGAAGCTGCTTGCCACGCAAAAAAGCGGCATCCATATTCGCGGCGGCATCGCCAAAAACGGCGCCATGCTGCGGGCGGATATTTTTACCAAGGCAGGAAAATTCCATGCCGTGCCGGTATATGTCTCGGATGCGATCAAGGCGGAGTTGCCGAATCGGGCGGTAATTCAGGCCAAACCAGAAGAGGAATGGACGGTAATGGATGAAACCTACCAGTTTCTGTTCAGCTTGCATCCGAATGATTGGGTGACTATCCGATTAAAAAATGAAGTGCGTGAAGGGTATTACGCTGGCATCAACCGTGCGACAGGAAATATTGATCTTTGGCTGCATGACCGCAATCAAACCCTCGCTAAAAACGGAATGCTTGAAGGCAACGGCATCAAAACCGCCCTCGCCGTCGAAAAATACCACGTCGATCTCCTCGGCGGCCTGCATCGCGTACATCACGAGGAGCGCCAGCCGATCCACCGGAAACGCGGCCGCTAAACATGAGCTGGCGCAGCGTTGTGATTGCCAATCCTGCCGCGCTCACCTTGGAAAACCGGGCGATTTTCATCCGCCAAGGCGAGCGCGAAGCCCGCGTCATGCTGGAAGACATCGGCGTGCTGGTGCTGGATCATCCGCAAATCAGCCTCACCGCCCCGCTGCTGGCCGCCTGCGCCCAAGCGCAAATTGCGGTGATTACCGTGGATGACTCGCACCTGCCCAACGGCGTGCTGTTGCCCTACCTGCCGCACAGCCGCGCCCTTAAAGTGATGACAGCTCAACTGGCTTTAAGCCAGCCCGCGCGCAAGCGCCTGTGGCAACGGCTGGTGCAATTCAAGATTGATAACCAGGCGGCAGTACTTGCCAAACACGCCCGCCATGCCGCCGCGCGCCGGTTACGTCGTTTAAGTGATGAAACCCGTTCCGGCGACCCGGATAACTGTGAAGCCCAGGCTGCGCAGGTTTATTTTCGTACCTTGATCCATCCCAACTTTGGCCGCCTGCAAAGCCGTTTTTACAATGCCGCACTGAACTACGGCTATGCCGTGGTGCGCGCAGCCCTTGCCCGATCACTGGTTAGTTATGGCTTCCTGCCCGCCTTCGGCCTGTTTCACCATAACGAACAAAATGCCTTCAACCTGGCGGACGACCTGATTGAACCTTACCGCCCGTTTGTGGATGCCCATGTGCTGAAACACTACCCCCAAGAGCCCGACCGCGAGCTGGCGCCGCAAGACAAAGGCCAGCTCGTCGCGATATTGCATGACGATGTCACGCTATCCAGCCATACGGCAGACGATGGCCGCTGCACTTTGCTTGCCGCCATAGAAGCAACGGTATCCGGCTTGTCGGGCATTGTGCTGCACGATACGCCACATGAACGGCTGGCCTTGCCGCGACTGCAACATGTACTCGATCCATCGTTCGTCGCGCCTGACGACGAAGACGACTTTGCATGAGCAGCCGAACCCGCCGCTATATGCGTCTGCTCGTGTTTTTTGACCTGCCGGTAACCACGAAAGAAAAGCGGCGCACCTACACCATCTTCCGCCGTTTTTTAATTCAGGATGGTTACGACATGATCCAATGGTCAGTTTATGGCCGCATGGTGAACGGCATGGACGATGCGGAAAAACATTTGAAGCGACTCTCTGACAATCTGCCCAAAGAAGGCTCGATTCGCTATTTGCAGGTCAGCGAAAAGCAGTTTGCGAACATGAAACTGCTGGTGGGCACCAAAAATTATCAGGAAAAAAAGGTCAATGCCGACCAAATGCTGCTTTTTTAATGCAGAAAAAACCGCCCTCAAACCCTTGCCAACCAAGGCTGGCAAGGGTTTGAGGGCGGTCTATTGTAGCTTTCCGGGGTGAGAGAGGGAGCTACAACAAACCAAGCCTGGTACATCAGCACCTGCCAATTGTAGCTTTCCGGGGTGAGAGAGGGAGCTACAACTCATAGCCATCCGCCATGTGCTGGTTGCTGATTGTAGCTTTCCGGGGTGAGAGAGGGAGCTACAACCATCGCCCTGCAAGACGTCGACGTCGCAGTATTGTAGCTTTCCGGGGTGAGAGAGGGAGCTACAACTGTCGTAAGCCGCTGCAAAATTCGCTGACAATTGTAGCTTTCCGGGGTGAGAGAGGGAGCTACAACATGGCCGATGCGGGGAACCCCGCGCCATGCATTGTAGCTTTCCGGGGTGAGAGAGGGAGCTACAACGCGATGAGCTGGATGGCGGATGATAACGTGATTGTAGCTTTCCGGGGTGAGAGAGGGAGCTACAACACCCGTGCCGCCGGTGGCAGAAAACTCAGCATTGTAGCTTTCCGGGGTGAGAGAGGGAGCTACAACGCCATTACCAGTCCATCAATCCCGTCACGAATTGTAGCTTTCCGGGGTGAGAGAGGGAGCTACAACCTCATGATTTCGGGGTACGCTAAAAACGCGCACCCCAAAATCATGAGGTTCTTGCTTCGCAAGGTCTGCAAGATCATGGCAGGCTGAGGCTGCTCTGCTTAACATGGCGCATGTTCCGCCCTTACTTGCAAACGTCAAATCTACTTTAGCAGCTATCCTTTAGTTGCTATGATGATTCGCCGCCTCACCAGCGCCGTCTGATTGGATGCCGCTTCGCATAACGTTTTATCAGACAGATACGCCTTACCCAAATTCAAACTCATTTGACTAACTGATTCAAAATCTTTGTTGTTGCTCCAAGCAAATTGCCATCCGCGAACGAGACTATGCCGCGCATCCAAAGCTTTCAACCTGTGGCATCCCAAAATGCAAAAGTCCTCATCCTTGGCAGCATGCCGGGTAGCATTTCGCTCATCGCTCGCCAGTATTACGCCAACCCGCAAAATGCTTTTTGGCGCATCATCGCTGAGTTGCTGGGGTTTGATTTTTCTGCACCTTATGCCGAGAGAGTTGCTGCGTTAAAGTCGGCGCGCATTGCGCTTTGGGATGTGTTGCAGTCATGCACGCGGGAAGGCAGCCTGGACGCTCGCATCGCCCGCGATACCGAGGTTGTGAACGACTTCGGGGCATTTTTTGAAACGCACAGGCACATCACGCACGTGTTTTTTAACGGGGCGACTGCAGAAGCCTGTTTTAAGCGGCATGTCATAAACAATATCAACAACTTCGCTAACCTCGCGCTCCGTCCGCTCCATTATTGTCGCCTTCCTTCCACCAGTCCTGCCAATGCGGCGATGTCTTTGGCGGATAAATATCAAGCATGGCAAAAAATCATTGCGCCCCTGAGTCTCCTGGGTATCGACAAGCGGTAAAAGCGGTAAATTGACCAATGGCAGGCAAGTAAATAAGATAGCCTCGCTATCAGTGGTTTGTCACCCATAGCCATTCACTACAACAAGGGGATATCAATGCATTTGCCTGATTTTATTTACAACCAGAAAGCGATTATCTGCTGTGCTATTGGGTTTATTGCTGGCTTGATTACTGATCGCTCGCCTTTGCTGACTGCGGCTCAGGTTGTATTACTGGTGATTGCGGCGGTTATTACTCAATTACGAAGTTCAAAAACCAGCGCGGGTAGTAGTGGGCGTTAGTTTTTTGTCTTCATTCGCACGATAAACGTTGTACTCGTTTTACCTAAGATTCAACGCTTTGCGGCGTATCACCAGCGCCGACTTTTTGATGTTTTTTTATATTTTTCATTTTTATCAGGAGCAGCTATGAAACCACTTTTTTCAAGCGGGTTGATCGGGTTGGGACTATTGTGCTTGGGCGGGTCTGCCCAGGCTTTTGATTATGGCAATGCGATCAAAGGCGTGCTGGAAAAAAACAAGGTCAATGCTGCGGCTCCTGCGACTCCCACCACTCCTGCAACTCCTGCCAACGCGGCCGCAAGCAATAGTGGCGCCGGTGTGAGCAGCCTGACATCATCCGAGATGAATAGCGGCTTGAAAGAAGCATTAAGTCGGGGCGCGGAAATGGCGGTTGCGCAATTAGGGCAGAAAGATGGTTTTTTTGGCAACGCGGCGATGAAAATTCCTTTGCCACCCATGCTGCAAAAAGGCGAAAAATTGATGCGTGCTGCGGGCATGGGGCAGCAGGCGGATGATCTGGTTTTGTCGATGAATCGCGCTGCTGAAGCGGCTGTGCCTGAGGCAAAAACCTTGCTGGTGGGGGCCGTCAAAAGCATGACGCTGCAAGATGCCAAAGGTATTTTGACGGGTGGTGAAACGTCTGCAACCGACTTTTTTCGCAGCAAGACAGAGGCTTCACTCACTAAACGCTTTTTACCGATTGTTAAAGCAACAACCGATAAATCCGGGCTGGCCCAGCAGTACAACAGTTATGCAGGCATGGCCACCAAATTTGGCGTAAGTAAAAAAGGCCAGAACACGGTGGAAGATTACGTCACCAAGCAGTCGCTTGACCGCCTGTATAAGCTGGTGGGTGAGCAAGAGCGCACAATACGCGCCAACCCGTTGCAAGCAGGCAGTGATTTGCTCAAGAAAGTTTTTGGCGCAGTGGCGAAGTAGTTTTTTTATACGCCAAAGGCTGCATGCCCCTGCTTTGCGAAAAAGCCATGACAGAAAACTGTCGTGGCTTTTTTACATGACAAACCAATGCTCATTGCTTAACTCTGACACGGTAAGTCAAGGTCGCTTTGCCTTCGGCGGGCACGCGAACTTGCCATTCGGCAACGCCTGCTGCACGCTTGGTGTGGGGTTGAGATTCACTCACCATCGTCCAATCGCCGGGCATTGGCTCACGCACGGTAACGGTAACAGCCGCTGGTTTGGCGTTAGTCAAAACAATCTCATATGCAGATTCTGTATTGATGGTGTAGCGGCCGCTGTTGGGCAGGCGTTGAAACGATGTCTGTTTTTTAT
>DIUK01000130.1 GCA_002422995.1 Rhodocyclaceae bacterium UBA6160 | reverse complement strand
ATGTGCTCCTGCTCGATGAACCCTCGAATGACTTGGATGTGGAAACTTTGCGCGCGTTAGAAGACGCCCTGCTCGAATTTGCTGGTTGTGCCATGGTCATCAGTCACGACCGCTGGTTTTTGGATCGCATCTGCACACACATTTTGGCGGCAGAGGGTGAATCGCAATGGCGCTTCTTTGCCGGGAATTATCAGGAATATGAAGAAGACAAGCGAAAACGTCTGGGTGAAGAAGGGGCGAAACCGAAGCGGATACGCTATAAACCAGTGGTTCGTTAATTATCGGTATTGATGAAGCAATTGATGCCCCCCNNCTGCACAGCAAGAAGGGGCAGGAAAGAACCCTGCCCTTTTCGCTGTGGATGCGCTACCAAGCGGTCGAGCAGAAAATGCTCAGCTTTGCAGACCTGAGACTACCGCTTTATGTCCCGAAGGGACGGTATCCCGTGGCGGGACGCGGGCAGATCTTCTCGGCGTAGCGAATAGTGAGACGGCATCGCTTGATTCAAGAGCATGCTTTTCAATTGGCATGCTATTGAATGAGGAATCCTGCAATTAGCAGTTTCATCTGCGCTTTTAATCGCCGTAACTGACTTAAAATCATTTCGTTCATCGACATCCTTTCAACCAGATAACCATGCTGCTCAAGCTGCCTGCCAACATGACTGCATCGTCTCCGGATGAGGTCTATCGTACCCTGTTTGAACAAATGGCCAGCGCTTCTTGTTTATTAAAAGACGGGATTTTTGAGGACTGTAATCCTGCTGCGCTGGCACTTCTCGGTTACACGAGCAAAGAACAGCTCACCGGGAAAAGCCCAGAGGACTTTTCCCCTGAAATACAACCAGATGGAATGCGCTCGTCTGATAAAGTCAGAAAACTGCTTGAGCTGGCCTTGCAAAAAGGCACGCTTCAGTTTGAGTGGGCACACCTTCGCGCTAACGGTGAGTCTATCCTGCTTGAAGTCAGCCTTACCACCTTCATGCTTGATGGTGCAAGAATGATTCATGCATTATGGCGAGACCTTTCTGCCCGAAACTTGACTGAAAATGCCTTAAGAAAGTCACAGTCAAGGCTCCGCGTGTTATATGAATCTGCCGACGATGCCATTATTTTATTTGACAATGAAGGCGTAATTGAATGCAACATTGCAGCAACCACCCTGTTTGGTTGCGCAACAATCGACGACCTGAAGCAGGCCGCCCCTAGTCAAGTCTCTCCCTTGAAACAACCTTGTGGTACTGATTCGGCTGTCCTGATAAAAGAACATATCCAATACGCGATGCAAAATAGCTACCAACGTTTTGAATGGCTGCATCGGCGTTTGGATAATGGCAAAACTTTTACAGCGGACGTCTCGCTCAACGCCTTGGTGCTTGATGGAAAACTGTGTCTTCAAAGCACTATTCGCGATATTACTGACCGAAAAAAGAGTGAAGAAATAGAAAAGTTTCGCAGTGAAATCCTTGAGCTGCTGACACAGGAACTGCTTTTGCCGCATACCCTGGAAGCCATCGTGCTGGGAGTAGAAAAACGCTTGCCCGGCTCCTTGTGCGGGATATTGCTTGTCGATAGCGAAGGAAAACATTTAGGACATAGCGTTGCCCCAAGTTTGCCCGATCCATTTGTTGAAGCACTCACGGGTCTTGCTATTGGTGAAAATGGTACGCCGTGCGGAAGAGCCGCTTTTTTCGGTGAAATGATTGTTGTTGAAGACTTTTCAAAAAATCCAATTTGGCTGCCTTATTTGCCGCTGCTTTCAAAATTTAACCTGGTTTCTTGCTGGTCTCAACCGATTTTTTCTTCCACCGGCAAAGTATTAGGCACTTTTGTGATCTATTTTAAGGAGCCTGCGACACCCAGCCAGCAGGATATTTCACTCTTGAATCATGTAGGTACGCTTGCCAGCATTGCCATAGAGCGTGCCAAGATGGAAGAACAAGTATTAAGGCTGGCTTATTATGACGAGCTGACCAATCTACCCAATCGCCGTTTGCTTTTGGATCGATTAAACAAAGTGTTGTCAGCCAACGCACGTAGCGGAAAATACTCAGCCCTGCTCTTTATCGATCTCGATAACTTCAAGAGCATTAACGACACCATGGGACATAGTGCCGGGGATGTCTTGCTGCATTTTGTTGCTTTACGCTTGGTATCATGTGTAAGGCACGAAGATACCGTTGCCCGCTTAGGCGGCGACGAATTTGTCGTCATGTTGGAAAATTTGAAGAACAATCCAACGGAAGCCTTGGAGCAAGCAGAGGCAACCAGTAAGAAAATATTAAATGCCCTGCGTGCTCCTTATTTATTGAATAACAAGGAACAACGTGCAACACCCAGTATTGGTGCTGTTGTATTCAGAAATAAACATGAATTAACTGCAGACACGTTAATTAAACAGGCTGATATTGCGATGTATCACGCCAAGCAAGCCGGTCGAAATTCAGTGTACTTTTTTAATCCGCAGATGGAAGCGAAAGTCTCTGAAAGAGTCAGCCTCGCGAGTGACTTACACGAGGCGCTAGAAAAAAACCAACTTTCCTTGGTATATCAAATACAAGTCAATCGAACAGGATTAGCCCTGGGTGCCGAAGCGTTGTTGCGCTGGCATCATCCGACCAAAGGCATGGTTTCTCCCCTGCAATTTATCCCCATTGCCGAGGACACCGGATTAATCGTTCCTGTTGGTTTATGGGTACTTAATGAAGCTTGTGCCCAAATCAGGCTTTGGCAGAAAAATGAAAAAACACGGCATTTGGTTTTAGCCATCAATGTCAGTGCGCGGCAATTTCTTCAGCCTGATTTTGTGGCTCAAGTTGAGTTGGCTGTAGAACGCCATCAAATCAATCCACGAGGCCTCAAGCTTGAGCTTACTGAAAGCGTATTGATTGCTGACGTGAAAGAAATTGTCGGCAAGATGAATTTATTGCAAACCCTTGGGATTCATTTTGCTTTGGATGATTTTGGTACAGGATATTCGTCTTTGCAATACATCAAACAGTTGCCATTGAATCAGTTAAAAATTGACCAATCCTTCATTCGGGATATTGAAACCGACTCACAGGACAGGTCGATTGTGCGAACCATCATTGCGACTGCAAAAAGCTTTAATCTCGAAGTTATTGCCGAAGGCGTAGAAACCATCGGTCAAAAAAACTTTCTCGTTGATGAGGGTTGCTATAACTTCCAAGGTTATTTTTTCAGTAAACCGTTGCCTGTCGAACAGTTTGAGCAACTACTGGAAAATGAATTTATCGCTTAAGCTGTTTTTATTGCCAATAAAAAGTCGGCGCTCGTGAGACGGCGAAAACGATGCCGCTGAGTGCCTCTTGCAAGAAAATATAGGCTATTAAAATTGGCTAGGCATGTTAATTGTTATAAAGTTCAGATGCCATTCGAAATTTTTATCCCCACTGTGCATTTTTAAATAGCTAACAATATATGCTGCAAGGCATTGACGCATCACTTGAATATCAAGTGATGCAGCACATTAAAATCATTTTTGATCCAAACCTGATTCAAACCTCGTGCCACAAACCTTAATAGTTTCCTTAGTATTTTCTTAAACCCCTGTGATTCACCAATTATTACGTTATCTATCGTCTTCTCAGGCAATGCCACCGCTCAAGATTCCTTACTTTCGCACGTATGGAAGGATGTTTTACAGTTGCATGATAAGCAGCACAATGCATTATTTGAAATTTCCTTGGCCGCAATTTTGGTATTGTTTTTTGTACTTTTTATCTTGTTATTACAACGACTTGTCAAGGAAAGAACAGCACAGTTAGCCCGTGCTAAACACCAGCTCCAAGCAACGCTAGACGCCCTGCCTGACTTGCTTTTTGAAATCGATGCTGAGGGACGGTTCCATGACTACCATTCACCGCGCACAGATCTGCTAGCGGCACCCCCTGATGTTTTTCTCGGTAAAACCGTTCATGAAGTTCTGCCGCCGGAGGTTGCTGCGCTCATCACAGAAGCGATAGCAGAAGCCAAAATTAATGGTTTTGCCACCCTTAAATCCTATGCGCTTATGTTGCCGCAAGGCCAACGGTGGTTTTCATTTTCTCTTGCCGCAAAACCCAGTACTGAACCGCATCAACTGCCGCGATTTATTTCATTGGTCAGAGACGTCACAGAGCAGATACTCAATGCACAGAAACTTGCCAGGACAACGAAAATTTATGCTGCATTGAGTCAATGCAATCAAGCAATCGTCCGTTGCCAAAGCGAAGAAGAGCTCTTTCCTAGCATTTGCCGCGATGCAGTCAATTTTGGCGGATTAAAAATGGCTTGGATCGGGAAGCTTGATATGTCGAGTGGCATCCTGCGACCCGTGGCAAGTTATGGGGATGGCAAGGCACATCTTGATACCATCGAACATGGTAATTTGTCTAATGAGGCAAATAGAACAAACCCTGCAAGTCTGGCAATCAGTGAAAAAAATCCAGTTTGGTGCCAGGACTTTTTAAATGATCCAATAACCTATCCGTGGCACACGGACGCAAAAAAATATGGCTGGAATGCGTGTGCAGCCTTGCCACTGACTTGCCAGGGTGAAATCGTAGGTGCATTCAATATTTATCTCGAAGAACAGCATCCTTTCGATGAAATCGCCAAAAATCTACTCATCGAAATGGCAATTGATATTAGTTTTGCTTTAGATACTTTTGCGTATGAAAAGTCTCGACAAGAGTCTGCCGCACTCATTGAGCACCTAGCGAATTATGATTCGCTCACCGGCCTGCCTAATCGCGCCTTGCTACGTGATCGCGTTCATCAAGCCATTGCCAACGTAAGTCGTTCAGGGCAGCAACTGGCCTTAATGTTTTTGGATTTAGATCACTTTAAAAATGTGAATGACTCACTTGGGCATAACAGTGGGGACGAGCTTTTACGCGTGATTGCAACACGACTTTTGCAAGAGGTTCGAGAGCAAGATACTGTCTCCCGCTGGGGCGGTGATGAGTTTATTCTTATGCTGCCTGATTGTTCGACTGAGGGCGCCGCGCGTGTAGCAGAAAAACTTTTGAGTGCTTTTAATATACCGTGCCAGGTTGGTCCGCACGAATTGCATGCCACCTTGTCCATTGGGGTTGCTATGTATCCCTCGGATGGCAGTGATTTTGAATCCCTGACAAAAGCAGCTGATGCTGCCATGTATCGTTCTAAACATGAAGGAAGAAATACCTTTCGGTTTTTTACTGCGGCCATGCAAACGATTTCTCAACGCTATTTGAGGCTGGAAAACGATCTGAATCAAGCGATTACACGCAATGAGCTTTACCTTGATTACCAGCCAATTTTTAGTGTTACAGAACAGAAAATCATTGGTGTTGAAGCACTTTTGCGTTGGCAACATCCAGTATTAGGGCTTATTTCTCCAACCGAATTTATCGCGATTGCTGAAATCACAGGACAAATTATTCCTATTGGCTCTTGGGTTTTACAACAGTCAATCAAGCAAACTAAAGCATGGGAACAAAAGGGGTTGTCTGGAATTACGCTATCTGTCAATTTATCAGCTGCTCAATTTCGGCAAAGCCATTTAATTGAACACACAAAAAAAATACTCGCTGAACATAATTTAAGCGTGAATCACTTATGCTTTGAACTGACTGAGAGCATGGCAATGGAAGACACCGCTAATACAACGAAAATCATGGATGACTTGCATGAAGCAGGCATCGCATTCGCCATCGATGATTTTGGTACCGGCTATTCCTCGCTGGCTTCTCTCAAGCGTTTTCGGGTCGCCAAAATCAAGATAGACCAATCTTTTGTACGAGACATTGTGAATGATGCCAATGACCGGGCAATTGTGGACGCAATTATTACCATGGCAAAAAGCCTTGGCTATAAAACAGTCGCTGAAGGAGTTGAAACTTTTGAGCAGTTGGCTTTTTTGAAAGAACACGGTTGCGATGAAGTACAAGGCTATTTATACAGCCAGCCTCTACCAGCAGATGACGTTTTTACTCTCATCAAAAACTATAAAGGAACATCATGAATCAGCAACGTATCGCTGGTGCGCTAATGGGGGCTTTCATTGGCGATGCGCTAGGATTAGGATGCCACTGGTATTACGACCTGGATGAACTGCGTCGTGATTACGGCACGGTCACCGGCTACACCCAACCCAAGGCCGGCCGCTATCACGCAGGCATGTCGGCCGGCCAGCTCTCGCAAGCCGGGTTGATTCAAGTCATGCTGATGCAGTCGGTTATCGCGCAAGGCGAATATGTTGACGCTGATTTCACGCGCCGCCTGGACGACGATCTTTTTCCGCAACTCGACGGCACGCCCATGACTGGCCCGGGTGGTTACACCAATCAATCCCTGCGTGAAGCCTGGCGTTGCCGCGTGGAGCACAAGCTATCCTGGTTGCAAACCGGTGGCGCTGCGGACACTTCTGAATCCGCTGAACGGGCGATTGTCCTGGCCGCGCGCTATGCCAACTCGCCGGCCAAGCTGGCGCACAGCGTGGTTGCCAATACGCAGCTCACGCAAAACGACCCGGCCATCATGTCCATGTCGCTGGCCTTCGCTGCCGTGCTCGGCCAGCTTATCAAAGGAGAGAAAATGCGTCCGGAAATTTCCATGACGCTCATGGGCCTGGTCAAAACCGGTGAGCTGCCTTTTCATTCAGTCACCAGCAAAAATTATGGCGCACCGAAAGTAGGCCAGGCGGATATTCCGCAAGCGGGCAACTTCTCCTCACCCGATGCGTTGCTCACCCCGATGTATGCTGCTCAAACCGCGCTTGACCCGGATATCCGCATCGAACCCGCCGCCAAAGTCGCCGCTGTGTATGGCCTGCCCTGTGCGATCTATCATCTGCTGCCAGCCGCTTATTACCTCGCCACCCGCTTTGCCAATGATTTTGAAAGCGCAGTATTGGCGGCCATCAATGGCGGTGGGCAGAACATGTCACGCGCGATGCTTACCGGCGCATTGGTTGGCGCCCAAGTCGGGCTCTCAGGCATTCCATCACGCTTTATTGACGGGCTGGAAAATGGCAGCGAACTGGTTAAACTATCCCAATCGCTAGCTGATCTAGCGCAATAAACAGTTCATAAAAAATTTAACTTCCAGGACAATCACCATGCGTTTGAACAACGAACGGGAAAGCGACAACATTGAAGACCGGCGTGGCATGTCAATCAGTGGTCGCGGCGGCCGCGGCCTGGTCGGTGGCGGCATCGGCACCATCGTGCTGGCGCTGGTATAGCGTCTTTTTAATAACCCCGCCCCGCCAGGAGGCTTGCTTTGCGGCGTATCACCAGCGCCGACTT
>DIUK01000131.1 GCA_002422995.1 Rhodocyclaceae bacterium UBA6160 | reverse complement strand
TCGTAAAAGGCCAGTTCGTCTTCGTCCAACTTGAGCGCCTCGCCACGTGCGTTTGCGGCGCGCATGACTTCGAACTCATCACCTGGTTGATCATCAAGGCGCCGGATTGATTTATTTTTGGCATGGGAATACCATAAAACCCGTAATCCCATATTTACGGAGACCGTGAAATGAAAACCACCATTGAAATGCCGGATGACCTCTTTCGTCGGGCCAAGGCCGTTGCGGCCCTGCAAGGGCTGAGCATGAAAGACTGGCTAACCAACCTTTTGCGCCGGGAAGTCGGCGCTGGCACCACGGCGGCGCCGGACGATAAACAGCAAGAGATCAAAACGTTCAACCATGAGCTTGATCAGCTTGCGAAGAAAATTTCTGCCACCTGGCAGGGTCCGCAGGATGCTGTCGCCGCAATTCAGGAACAGCGACGGGATCTTGGTACATGATTATTGATGCGTCCGTATGGGTTGCCAGATTTCTTGAAGTCGACCGGCATCATGAGAGCGCCATGTCCTGCATCACAGTGCTGCTGGAACGCGAATACCGCCTCGTCATCCCCGTACTGGCCTGGCCCGAGGTTGCTGGTGCGATCGCCCGACGCACGGGCGCTGCTGAAGATGGCTATGCGGCGGTTAACATCATCCGCGCATTGCGCTGGATCGAGAGCATTCCCATGGACAATTCGCTAGCCCAAGAAGCGGCAAAAATCGCCAGCACAAGAAAACTGCGCGGTGCCGACGCCGTCTATGTCGCCTTGGCGGCCACCTACCGCGAGCCATTAATTACCCTGGACACTGAAATGCTCGAACGCGCCCGTAGCGTGGCGGAAGTGTTCACGCCCGAACA
This sequence comes from Rhodocyclaceae bacterium UBA6160, assembly GCA_002422995.1. Taxonomy (GTDB): domain Bacteria; phylum Pseudomonadota; class Gammaproteobacteria; order Burkholderiales; family Rhodocyclaceae; genus Rugosibacter. The sequence goes on along the minus strand of DIUK01000131.1, from coordinate 4,852 downwards.
GTGGTTAAAGACACACTGACCATGCCGCTGGCCAGCGCTGCCACCGAACAACGGCAGGCAATTCAAACCGCACTCGCCGACTTTGCTGGCGAGTGTGCGCGAGCCAAAAGACCTCGGCCAAAACTTTGGCGGCGGCCTGTATGAAATTGAAGCAGCGCATTTTCTCGCGCACGAATGGGCGCACGAAGCCGACGATATTCTCTGGCGACGGACTAAGGCTGGGTTGCATATGACGGCGGAACAACGCGCTCGGTTCGCTGATTGGCTGACTCACAGGTAATAGACAGGAATCCACCCCAAGCAGGTTACAGTGATCGTTATTAGCCGTCTATTTCAGGCGACAGCGTGAATCCGCGCTGACTGACGCCGCGCGAATGTGCGCGGCTGATGGGCTTCCCAGATTTCTTAAGAATTCCGGTATCGGATACGCGAGCTTATAAAAAACTTTCAGGGACTGCTGTTGTTCAGATGATTAAAGCAACGGCTAAACTCATGTTTCCTTTCACCACCCCAGAGACGGCGAACACCATGGCTAGTGTCGTGGCTGTGCCAAATAACATTGTGAATTCAGGACGCTGGACAAAAGAACAACTCAAGCTTGCATTTCATCTATATTGCCAACTCCCCTTTGGCAGACTTCACAGTCGGAATCCAGAAATCATTAAGCTTGCGATGCTAATTGGCAGGACGCCTTCCGCAGTGGCAATGAAATTGGTGAACTTTGCCAGTCTTGACCCTGCCATCGTTAATAGTGGCCGCAGTGGTTTGGGTAACGCATCAGCCCTCGACAAAGAAGTTTGGGAGGAATTTCATGCTGATTGGGAAAAGCTTGCCATTGAATGTGAGCAACTGCGTCATAGTTTAGAGCGTGATTACGCGCAGGAAACAACGACTGATACGATTGATGATGACCTCGTTCTTGAAGACTTTACTGGCGAAACCAAACAAGTCTTAACGGCGCAACGAGTCAAACAACAATTCTTCCGTCGCGCCGTTCTCAGCAGCTATCGCGGGCGTTGTTGCATGTCTGGCCTGTCGGAGCCGCGCCTATTGATTGCCAGCCATATTGTTCCATGGAGCAAAGACAAAGCCAACCGTCTAAACCCAAGCAATGGATTGTGCCTTTCCGCCATTCATGACAAGGCCTTTGATAAAGGACTAATCACCCTGACCGATGACTTCAGAATTGTGATTTCAGAAGAGCTAAAACGACGCAACGAGGCATTCGTCAATGACGTGCTGTTGCCGTTAAGTGGCAAACAGATTGAATTGCCAGAACGCTTTATGCCCAGCGTTGAATTTCTTTCACGCCATAGAGCAGATGTATTTGTGGATAACCGGAGAACATAAATAGCCGTGGAGTCACCATCTGAACCGCTCTTACTTCACGAAGACACCTTTTATGAGTTCTTCGTTCCATATCGCCACCCTAAGGCAAAGTCAGCACTTTGGAATGGCATGGGGCTAGACAGCTTTGGTGATGATTTTCGGCTCGTCCGCAGCTTTGATGATAATTATGTATGGACAGTTGTCGATAGCGGCTGTAATTCGGATCAATGGATCACAACAGGGATTCATTATGTCAATCGGATCTGCTACTTGGTAACAGAAAAACCACACAATAGTTTGATGGTTGATTTTCTAGCGCCCCATAACCTCAGATCGCTTACTCCGCTGGGGCTAAAGAGGCAATTACGCAAGCTCGAAAAAGCAATGGCGCAATTGGATTGCAGCTAATCGAAATTAAAGTACTCGCCTTATGCAATAGTGCGTCGCTTTGATCCGGGTTCCAAGATCATGAAAGCCAGCACGGCCAAACCCTCTGTGAAGACGCGTAGCCAATTTCGCATATCTGTAAAAGACTTGGATGGGCTTTATCAGAAATTTGAACCGGTAACTTTTTAGTGACAGGCATCAAATGGTTGAAAGTCTGCCGCTAACCAACAGACGTCTATCATAATCCGCCGTCTCACCAGCGCCGACTTTTTGTAAGCGGCTCAATTGTGCCTTTTCAATGCATAAATTGACAAAATCATCACAGTTGCCCAATCTGCCCCCGCAACCCATCCAAAACCGCCTGCTCGCCGCGCACGCTAAAGAATGCGCCCTCCTCTTCGGCGCGTTCGGCCAGTACTTCGCAGGTGGCAAAGATGGCGCCGCGCAGTTGCTGCGCTGACCAAGGGAGAAAAAGCTCGGCCTCAATTAGATCGCGTTGAAAAAACGCGACGATGGCTTTGTGCAGTTTGGCGACATCTTCAGGATTGCGGGCGCTCATTACGATGCAATTCGGGTATTTCTCGCGTAGCGCGGCTTCGCGTTCGGCTTGCGCGGTGACGTCGCCGTGGTCGCCACGGTCGCCTTGGTCGCCAACGTGATCTATCTTGTTGAAGACGCGGATGCGCGGAATGTCTTGCGCTTCGATTTCTTCCAGTACTTTGTCGGTGACTTCAAGCTGGCGCTCGAAACCGGGGTCGCTGGCGTCGATGACGTGGAGCAGCAACGACGCATCCAGCGCTTCGTCCAGCGTGGATTTGAACGAGGCAACCAGCCCGTGCGGCAGGTTCTTGATGAAGCCCACGGTGTCGCTGACCAGCACGCGCGGCACGCTTTCGGGGTAGAGGGTGCGCACGGTGGTGTCGAGCGTGGCGAAGAGTTTGTTGGCGACCAGCACTTCGCTGCCGGTGAGCGCGCGCATCAGCGTGGATTTGCCCGCATTGGTGTAGCCGACGAGCGCAACATTGGCGCCGCCTTGTCTGTCTTGCCGCCGTGCGCGCTGGGTTTTGCGCTCGACTTCCATCGCGGTGATTTCCAGTTGCAGTTCGGCGATACGGTCGCGGATTTTGCGTTTGTCCAGCTCGGTGTGTGATTCACCCGCGCCGCGGCCGCCCACGCCGCTGCGCTGCCGCCCTTGCGGGCCGGCGAGCTTGGCGGCTTCGCGCAGGCGCGGCGCCATGTAGCCCAGACGGGCGATTTCCACCTGCGCCTTCGCCGCGCGGGAGCGTGCGTTGCGGTGGAAAATTTCGAGAATGACCATGGTGCGGTCCATCACCTGGCAGCCGACGGCCTTTTCCAGATTGCGCGCTTGCGAGGGTGAAATTTCGTGGTCGACGAAGATGACCTCGATGGGTTGATCCAGACTCGTGGTTGCCATGGTGCTTGCCTTGGCGTTTTCCACTGTGCCATCAACTGTTGCGCGCCCATCTTCATCTAGCATCTCGTCCGAGTCGTCATCGGCCTCATCATCGGAAACCAACTCACCCTTGACGAAATAGCGAATTTCCTCCCGCTTGCCCACGCCCACATACGCGCCCGCGTCAAAGCTGGCGCGCTTTTGGGTGAAGGTGTGAATCACGGTAAACCCGAGTGTTTTAGCCAGTTCGCGCAGTTCGGTCAGTGATGCTTCAAACTCGACATCGCTCACATTGGGTAGTTGCACAGACGCCACGATGGCGTATTGCGGTTTTTCTTTGACTTCTTTTGGCATGTATTAGTACTTCTCTTGATTAAGCGAGGGCGAATAGTACCCTCTATGCACGGTTTTAGCCCTGTTTAAGCGCTGTTTGAACAGGATTGCTGACATCGTTTGCGGTGCAGGTTGAATGGCGACTTAAGCTGTGCTCAACACCCCGGGCTTTGCCCTGTTTATGCACCTGAAAACATTGGAAAATCACACACTGTCTGGCTGGGCAGCTTGAGCATGCAGTGCTGAAAAAGCGGGCTGGCAAGCCACAAGGATAACCACGACTTAACGGCGGGCATAGGCGCTTCTTCAAACCAATCCGGCGCCACGGCGGCAAACTGGCGGACAAAAGGAAATAGCGCAATATCCGTCGCACAAGGTGAATCACCACCAAGAAACATGCTGCGCTGCAAACAGCTTTCCAGCGGCAAAAGAAACTCAGCGCAGGCTTGGTCTCGATGGCTGATCGGGTCTTCATCCGCATAACGCTGAGGATATTTATAGCGGTCCAGATGATGTTTGAACACGCCATCATTTTTAGCCAGCCAGGCAAGATTTTCAGTGGTTTGTGCCTTTTCCCACCAGTGTTTCGCCTGTTCCGGTTTTTGCTCTAATCCTTGCTGTGCCAGCGCCCAGCGCATGATGTCCCAGCTTTGCGCTAACACTTCGCCACTGGTCAAATGCAAAACAGGCACCGTGCCTTTGGGCGAAATGGCCAGCATGGCCGGTGGTTTGTCACGCAAGGAAACTTCCATCGCGGCAAAAGGAATACCTGCAATCAATAGCGCCATGCGCGCACGCATGGCGTAAGGGCAGCGGCGATAGGTATAGAGCAAAGGCTTTGTCATGACGAAAACACCTTACTACCATTCGTCCAGAGCGTGTCGAAAGGCTTGATCCGCTTAGCGTTTTAACCGCGCAAACGCATCGGCCATGGCGCCGCCGGGTTGTGCGGGCGATGCGGATTGGCGGTTCGCGGGCTTTTTTCCTTGTTCAGGGCGTCTGGCCGCCGTATCGCCAGCGCCGACTTTTTTTGCCTGACCCGGCTCATCGCTCATGCGCATGGTCAGCGCAATGCGCTTTCTCACCAGGTCCACTTCCAGCACTTTCACCTGCACCANNGATGCACGCCGATATCCACAAACGCGCCGAAGTTGGCGACGTTGGTGACCACGCCCTCGAGCCGCATGCCGGGGGTCAGGTCTTTCATGCTGTCGATGCCGTCCTTGAAGCTGGCGGTCTTGAACTCGGGACGCGGGTCGCGGCCGGGTTTTTCCAGTTCTTTCAAGATGTCCTGCACGGTGAGTAGGCCGAATTTTTCATCGACATATTTTTTCGCTTCGATCTTGCGCAGTTGATTGGCGTCCCCCATGATCTCGCGCAGCGAATTTG
>DIUK01000038.1 GCA_002422995.1 Rhodocyclaceae bacterium UBA6160 | reverse complement strand
TGAACATGCCAGAGCACGAGCCGCAAGTGGGGCAGGCCGAGCGTTCCATGTCCGCCACATCGGTATCGCTGTTTTTCGAGTCGCCCGCTTCGATCATCGCGTCGATCAAATCGACCTTGCGGAATTTGCCATGCCACTGCACCTTGCCCGCTTCCATTGGCCCGCCGGAAACGAAAACGGTGGGAATGTTGATGCGCAAGGAGGCCATCAGCATGCCCGGCGTAATTTTGTCGCAGTTGGAAATGCACACCATCGCATCCGCACAATGGGCATTCACCATGTATTCCACCGAATCGGCAATCAGTTCGCGGCTCGGCAGTGAATACAACATGCCGCCATGGCCCATGGCAATGCCGTCATCCACCGCGATGGTGTTGAATTCCTTGGCGATGCCACCTGCCGCTTCGATTTCGCGTGCGACCATTTGCCCCAGATCTTTCAGATGCACATGGCCGGGCACGAATTGAGTGAAGGAATTGACCACGGCGATAATGGGTTTGCCAAAGTCGCCATCCTTCATGCCGGTAGCACGCCACAGGGCGCGGGCACCGGCCATATTGCGGCCGTGGGTGGATGTACGTGAGCGGTAGGCGGGCATGATGATCTCCGAAAGGGCGCGGCACGACAGAGCGTCGTGCGCAGTTGCGTCTTGGTGTGTCTTAGAATGAGAATTCTAGCCCAAGCCCACCCAACCCGACTACTCATTCGCCCATGTTGATCTATCCCCAGTTTGATCCTGTTGCCCTTCACCTTGGCCCGCTGGCTGTGCGCTGGTACGGCTTGATGTATCTCGCCGGCTTCATGGCGTTTCTGTGGCTGGGCAAGGCGCGTGCGCGGACGCAACCCTGGCATGGCATGACGGCAGTCAATCTGGATGATTTGCTGTTCTATGGCGTACTCGGCGTGGTACTCGGCGGACGATTAGGCCAGGTGGTTTTTTATGACCCCGGCTATTATCTGGCGCATCCGCTGGATATTCTGGCGGTATGGAAAGGCGGCATGAGTTTTCATGGCGGTTTTCTTGGCGTGCTGGTGGCGATGTGGGTGTGGGGTCGCAAACAAGGCAAAAGATTTTTTCAGGTGACCGACTTCATTGCGCCGCTTGTACCCTTGGGATTAATGGCCGGACGCATCGGTAACTTTATCAACGGCGAACTGTGGGGGCGCGTAGCCGATGCCACGTTGCCTTGGGCAATGGTGTTTCCGCAGGTGGATAATTTGCCGCGTCATCCGTCACCGCTGTATCAAGCGGCAGGTGAGGGCTTGTTGCTGTTCATTTTGCTCTGGGTTTTTTCGGCGCGGCAACGCGAGATGGGACGCGTATCGGGGATGTTCTTGATCGGGTATGGTGTATTGCGTTCGGCAGCGGAATTTTTTCGCGAGCCGGATGCGGGCATTTTCGGGCTGTCTTACGCCATCAGTATGGGACAGTGGCTCAGCCTGCCGATGATTGCGGTAGGTCTGTGGCTGATGTTGCGTCAAGCCCCCCCGCGTACCCAGGCGTAAAGCAAAAAGTCGGCGTTGGCGATACGGCGAGTCGCATCTTTTTACGGCTGTTTGCAAGCCCTCGCTAATCAAATTGTGATCAATCAACGAGGAAATGCTGATGAATCATCTGTCTGATCAAGAACCGGTGCTTCACCGTGAGGATGCCAACGGTGTTGCCACCCTGACTTTGAATCGGCCTGCGCAATTCAATGCGTTATCAAAAGAATTGCTGACTGTCCTGCAAACTGAACTAGCCACTATCGCAGGCGACAAAACGATCCGCGTTGTGGTGATTGCCGCTGCGGGCAAAGCATTTTGTGTCGGACATGATCTCAAAGAAATGCGCGCCAACCACACCAAAACCTACATGCAGGATTTGTTCGGACAATGCGGTGAGCTCATGCTGGCCATTACCCGATTGCCCCAGCCGGTGATTGCGCGGGTACAAGGCGTGGCCACAGCCGCAGGGTGCCAGCTGGTAGCAACGTGTGATCTTGCCATTGCGGCTGAGCAGGCGCGTTTTGCGGTGTCTGGCATCAATGTGGGTTTGTTTTGTTCAACGCCTGCGGTGCCGTTGAGCCGAGCCATGGCACGCAAGGCGGCGATGGAAATGCTGCTCACCGGTGAATTCATCGATGCTGCAGAGGCCGCCCGGCGTGGCCTGATCAATCGTGCGGTACCGGCGGAAAATCTGGATAGCGAAGTGCAGCGGCTGGTTGATTCAATATGCGGCAAATCACCGGTGGCGATTGCCATGGGCAAGCAGCTTTTTTATCAACAACTCAACACAGGGCTGGAAGCGGCCTATCAGTTGGCTGCCGAGACCATGGCGTGCAACATGATGACAGATGATGCAGCAGAAGGCATTGACGCTTTCATACAAAAACGCACACCGACATGGCGTGGTACTTGATTAAGCAGGCAGCAGAAAAGTCGGCGCTGCGGATACGCCGATTACTTTGTGAATCTAGCGAAAAACCACCGTCTTGTTGCCGTGCACCAGCACACGGTCTTCCAGGTGGTAGCGCAAGCCGCGCGCGAGCACGGTTTTTTCAATGTCCTTGCCATATCGCACCATGTCTTCGACAGAATCCGAGTGGTCGATGCGAATCACGTCCTGCTCGATGATCGGCCCTTGGTCGAGCGCTTCGGTGACATAGTGGCAGGTGGCGCCAATAAGTTTCACGCCGCGCGTATAGGCTTGGTGATAGGGTTTGGCGCCAACGAAGGAAGGCAAAAAGCTGTGGTGAATATTGATGATGCGTCCAGCATAAGCGGCGCATAGCTCGGGCGATAGAATCTGCATGTAGCGCGCCAGCACCATGGTGTCGCCTTTTGCTTCATCAAACAAGCGGTGCACTTCGGCATACGCGGCGGCCTTGTTGTCCGGCGTGACCGGCACGTGATGAAACGGAATGCCATGCCATTCAACGAAACCTTTAAAGGTTTCATGGTTTGAAATCACACAAGCAATCTCGATATTTAATTCTTGCGCTTGCCAGCGGGCGAGCAGGTCATATAAACAATGTTCTTGTTTGCTGACCATAATCACCACGCGTTTTTTGACGGCAGAATCATTGATGCGCCAGTCCATGCGTAGATCGGTTGCGATGGATGTAAAGCGCTGACGAAATTCCTCAAGCGTGAAAGGAAGCGAGTCGGCTTTGACTTCAATGCGAATGAAATAACGGCCATCAATCGCATCGGCATGAAAACTGGATTCAAGAATCCAGCCTTGGTGTTCCGCAATAAAACCAGTAACGCGGGCGATGATGCCGACCTGGTCCGGGCATGAGGCGCTGAACGTGTAAAAGCGCTGGCTGTGCATCAGGTGAGCGAAGCAATTCTGGTTGCAGCTGAATCAATTTCAGCCCGCAAGGCGGCATAGTTCATGGCGACCGGAAATTGCGGAAATTCATCGATCACATTTTGTGGTGGATGAAACAAAATGCCGGCGTGGGCTTCCATCAGCATCGCGGTGTCATTGTATGAGTCGCCTGCGGCAATCACTTGAAAGCGCAGTTCCTTAAAGCGTTGCACGGCTTCTTTTTTCTGGTTCGGCATGCGTAGATGGTAATTCACCAGAAACCCCGTGGCATCGGTTTCCAACTTGTGGCAGAACAAGGTAGGCATACCCAGTTGTTCCATGAGCGGCATGGCGAATTCGTAAAAGGTGTCAGACAGGATGATGACTTGAAAGTCACGCCGCAAGGTATCGAGAAAATCTTTTGCACCCGTCATCGGCCCCATGTCGGCAATCACTTTTTGAATATCCGGCAGCCCCAACTTGTGGGTTTTGAGCAAGTTCAACCGATAGGTCATCAGCTTGTCGTAGTCAGGCTCATCGCGCGTGGTGCGACGTAGTTCGTGAATGCCGGTGCGCTGGGCGAATTCGATCCAGATTTCAGGTATCAAAACCCCTTCGAGGTCGAGACAGACAAGTTGCACGCAAATTCTCCAAAAAGTCGGCGCTGGTGATACGGCGCAAGAGCCGCGATTTTACCTGTTTGCGCGCCTTTTCTCGCGTGTGATGTGTCTGGATAAGCTGCCGTGGATGGAAGGTGACTGTTTTTTCAGCGACGAGGAAGGTGACTCGTCAAACAGGCCTGGTATTCCGCCACAAAGCTTGTGAGCATGTTTTCCATCATTTTCGGTGGAAGGATTTATTATGGTTCGCTACGAAGTGCACCAACTGATTTAAAATTTTGCAAAGATGTCTGGCCTCTGGACCGATTGACTTCGGAATCCTAGATTGTCTTTGATGGATATGGGCTGACTGGGCAAAAGAGACAGCACTTGCCCAAGCGGGTAATGCTGATTTATCCAAAGCATCCAAATAAATCGATAGGGAGAAATGTTTCATCATGAGTTTTATCAAAGTATGTCAACGTGACGAGATCCCTAGTGGAGGCATGCGCCGCGTCATGATTGACGATAGGACGCCGATAACAATTTACCGTATTGGCGATGAGTTTTTTGCCACGTCTGACTACTGTACGCACGGCATCGCTTCGTTGAGTGAGGGAGAGCTCAACGGGGATGTTATCGAGTGCCCTTTTCATGGGGGATCATTCAATTTTCGTACCGGCGAACCAGTCGATGCGCCGTGTACAATTCCCCTTGAATGCTTCAAGGTTGAGGTACAGAATGACGATGTATTTGTAAATTACGGTTAAAAATCACGATAACAAAAAAACTCATGACCATTTCCAACACAACATCCGGCACGAATGTGCACGAAATTGCCGAGGGGATTTATCGCATCAACACCCCGGTGGCTTTTCCCGACGGGAGCGATTTTTCGTACAACCAATATCTTATTGTGGATGACGAACCCATGCTGTTCCACACGGGACATCGCAAGATGTTTTCCTTAGTGCAAGAAGCCGTCGCCAGCATTCTGCCTCTACACCAGTTGCGTTACATCGGCTTTTCTCATGTCGAAGGCGATGAATGCGGCGCATTGAACGAATGGCTGGCTGTCGCACCACAGGCTTCTCCTGTGTGTAGCCAGATTGCTGCCATGACCTCCATCAATGATATGGCCGATCGGCCGGCCCGCCCGCTGGCCGATGGTGAATTGCTGTTGCTAGGGCAGCATAGCGTGCGCTGGTTTAATGCGCCGCATTTGCCCCACGGCTGGGAATGCGGCTATCTGCTGGAAGAAAAAACGCGCACTCTGCTGTGTGGCGATCTATTTACCCAGCCTGGCAAAGGTGAAGCCGCCGTTACTGAAAGCGATATCCTCGCGCCTAGCGAAGCCTTTCGTCGCGCGATGGATTATTTTTCCCATGCGCCAAATAGCTCGGAAATCCTCGGCCGGCTTGCCGCAACGCAGCCGCAAATGCTTGCCTGCATGCACGGCAGCGCCTGGCAAGGCGATGGCGCATCACTCTTGCGTGCCCTGGCTAGATCTCTCGCGCAAGCCAATTAAAACCGTGAAACTCTTTCAAGCCTGAAAAGTCGTTGCTGGTGACACGGTAAAAAACGTTGGCAAGGCTGGCAGATTCAGACAGGGACGGCAGTTTTCAACTCTTAAACGTGCGTATGCACCCAATGTTCAATCGCATCCGCCGTCATCGCGCCAGCTTGTCGTGCTGCTTCACGGCCCTGTTTGAAGAGAATCAGGGTGGGAATGCTGCGAATACCGAATCCCGCCGCCAGATTTTGTTGCGCTTCGGTATCCACTTTGCCTAACCGTATTTCTGGCTCCAGCTTGTGTGCAGCAGTGGCAAATGCTGGCGCCATGGTGCGACACGGCCCACACCATGGCGCCCAAAAGTCGACCAGCAGGGGCAAGTCACTGCGTTCTGCATGGGCAGCGAAGCTGGCTGCATCCAGCGTGACGGGCGTGCCCGCAAACAGCGGGCGTTTACATTTGCCACAGACACCACTCGTATCTCCTGCGCTGATGCGTTCAGCAGGCAGGCGGTTCAGCGTGTGACAGTGCGGGCAGGCAACAAGGCGAGAGGCAGTCATGAAGGACTCTGCGGGTTGTATGATAAGAGCTATTACATGTGTTCTATCCAGATGAAATCAAGCTTATCCGACATCTTTATAGCGCGGCGCAGCCGTAATCATTACCATCACAGCAGTTACTGCGCATGAACAAAAAAAACGCTGCATGCATTTTGCCGATTCTTCTGCCTTACGCCTTCGGCTATTTTCTGTCTTATCTGCTACGCAATGTGAATGCCGTCATTGCACCTGATTTAACCCATGAGCTTGGGCTGGGTGCAGCGGATCTGGGGTTTCTCACCAGTGCGTATTTAATTGGCTTTGCGCTGGCGCAACTGCCACTGGGCATCGCACTCGACCGCTGGGGTCCACGACGAGTTGAATCAGCCTTGCTGGTGCTGGCGGCCATAGGATGCGTCGGCTTTGGATTGGGCCACACGCTCACCCAGCTTGCCTTGGCGCGCGGGTTGATTGGTCTGGGTGTCTCGGCGTGCTTGATGGCCTCGTTCAAGGCCTTCTCGCAATCATTTTCGGCGACACGCCAGGCTTCGCTGAATTCATCCATCATGGTAGCTGGCGGCTTGGGGGGCTTAACGGCCAGCGCGCCGATGGGTTTGATTTTGCCCATGGTTGGGTGGCGCGCTATTTTTTTCTGTTTGGCAGGCCTGGTGCTGATCGCCGCATATATCTTACGCAGAGCACCCGAGAATTTTCAGCCTGCGGCGCCCGTACCTTTTCCCGAGTTGATTAAAAGCATAGGCGACATTTTTGCTTCGCGTGCATTCATGCGTTACGCGCCGCAAACTGCCGTGTTAATCGGCGGATTTGTGTCAATTCAAGGGTTATGGGCCATGCCCTGGCTGCTTGGGGTCAATGCTTACACGCATCAAAGCGCAGCGTTTCACATGTTGCTGTTAAGCCTTACGTTAACCGTGGGCTATTTTTTATTAGCCACGCAAATCGCCAGATTGATCAAGCGCGGCCTCACCGTGGAACGCATATTTTCCTGGGGCGCGACAGCGGCATTGCTTGTATCGGCATTGTTGATTTTCGGTCTGGGCGAGAGCCATGTGTTGTGGGTTTTATTCGGATTTTTTTGCGCGAGTTTCAATCTGATTTATTCCGCCCATGCCAGCCATTACCCTGCGCATTTATCAGGCCGCGCGAATACCTGCATCAATCTCACGGTTTTTGTGGGCGGCTTTGCCTTGCAATGGGGGTTTGGTGTGGCGGTGGATCTGGCACTTGCCCATGGATTTCCCCGGAAAGAAGCTTTGCAGCTCGCTTGGGGTGGCTTGCTGATTTTGCAGGTGGCTAGCCTCATTTGGTTTATGCTGAGCAAGTCGTGGGTGGGTGAGCAAAAAGTACCCACATAAAAACGCCATGCTTTAAAAAATGAGGAGCATCTCAAGACATGCCTAGCGCATCAACAAAAAATAACGGCAACCAACTCAGCCACGGCGTGCTCGATGGTGTCACCGTGCTGGATTTATCACGCCTGATCGCAGGGCCCTATAGCGCGATGGTGTTGGCGGACCTGGGTGCGCGAGTGATCAAAGTGGAGGCCATCACGGGCGAGGATGGACGGCATTTTGGTCCGCCGTTTTATAACGAGTCGAGCGTGACTTTCATGGCTTGTAATCGCGGCAAGGAGTCCATTGCGCTGGATTTGCGCACGCCTGAGGGTAAAGTGATTTTGGCCAAACTCATCGCCCAGGCGCAAGTATTGGTGCATAACTTTCGTCCGGACTTTACCGAGCGTTATAGCCTCACCTATGACGATGTCAAAAGTATCAACCCGGAAATTATTTACTACGCTGTCACCGCCTTTGGCGAGGATGGACCGGCGCGGCTAAAGCCTGCGGTGGATAGCGTGATTCAAGGCTTGGCTGGGGGCTTTTTTGCCAGTGGTGAAGAGACTGATCCACCCATTCGAATTGGCTTGCCTGTCGTGGATGTTGCCTCCGGCATGTGTGGTGCGGTGGGGGTGCTGGCGGCGATTATGCACTGGCAAAAAACCGGGCAAGGACAGCGCGTTGAACTGGCTTTGATTGACACCATGTTCAATTTAATGGCGTCAAAAATTGGCGAATTCGCCATCACAGGCGACGCGCCGGTGCGGGAAGTGAATCTGCCGATTGCCGTTCCCAGCCGTCATTTTCAGGGCAATGACGGGAACTACTTTAGTGTGTCTATCGTCAATGAATCCGCCTTCAAGCGCTTTTGCCAAGTGATAGATCGACCAGCGTGGCTGGATGATCCGCGTTATGCCAAAAATGCCGCACGCGTGGAAAACCGGCGTGCATTGTTAGCTGAATTGGAAGTGATTTTTGCCGCCCAGCCAGCTAAGCACTGGGTCAGCCAGTTTGATGCCGTGGACATCCCCTGTGGCCCGGTGAATACCGTGCCGCAAGCCATGGCGGACCCAGTATTGGCCGAGCGGTTTAGCATCCATCCTGAGATGCCCGGCTTGCCTGTTATCGGCTTTCCGGCGCAGTTGGCCAGTGGCATGCGGCGGGTTGATGAAATGCCAGCGCCGCCGAGGATAGGCGAGCATACCAACGGCATACTTTTGGCGCTTGGGTATACGTCGGCGGAAGTGTCTGCCCTGAAGAAAAAAGGCGTAGTCGGCTTGGCGTAAAAGATTTTTGTGCTGAGTCCTTCGATAAGCGCCGGACGAACGAAATTATTGGGTGATATCTTAAAAGTCGGCGCTGATGATACGGCGATAGTGGGGCAGGACAACGCCTGGGCCAAGCGGCCGCTCGGCCCAGGCGTTGTTTTAAGGCTTTAAGCGATCACTGTCATACCGCTGTGGCGCAATAACGCATCCGGCTGGGGTGCGCGGCCACGGAAAGCGGTGAAGGATTCGAGCGCCGGGCGTGAGCCGCCGACGGCCAGAATCTCGCGCCAGAAGCGCTCGCCGGTGGCGGCATCCAGCGTGCTGCCAAGGCTTTGGCTGGCTTCTTCAAAGGCCGCGTAAGCGTCGGCTGACAACACCTCTGCCCATTTGTAGCTGTAGTAGCCTGCGGCATAACCGCCCGCGAAAATATGCGAAAAGCTATTCGGAAAACGGTTCCATTCAGGGGGCACGATCACAGCAACTTCACGCCTTACGGCGTCAAGCACTTGCTGCACGGTTTGNNGTAGTCGCTATGGATGAGCAAATCAAACAGGCTGAATTCAACTTGACGCAAGAGCTGCAAACCGCTTTGGAAATTTTTCGCGGCGAGCATTTTTTCGTACAGCGCGCGCGGCAAAGGCTCGCCGGTATCCACATGCGAAGTCATGCCGCCCAGCACATCCCACTCCCAGCAAAAATTTTCCATAAACTGGCTGGGCAATTCGACCGCATCCCATTCCACGCCGCGTATGCCGGAAATGGGCAACTCTTCAATTTTGGTGAGCAGGTGGTGCAGTCCGTGTCCGCATTCATGGAACAGGGTGATGACATCATCATGGCTGAAGGTTGCCGGGCGCTGATTTTCGCCTTCGCCAATCGGGGCAGGGAAATTGCAATTCAGGTAGGCAACGGGGGTTTGGATGGCGACTTGATTGTTGCTTGATAAGTCGGTTTTGGCCGGGTCTGCCGCCAAGCGGCGACGGGTCACCGCTTCATCCATCCACGCGCCGCCACGCTTGGTTTCGCGGGCATAAAGGTCAACGTAAAACTGGCCGATCAATTCGCCATTTTTTTCAATGCGGAAGAATTTCACCCCTGCATCCCAAACGGGGGCGACGTCCGGCAAAATGTTCACGCGATAAAGCGATTCGACCACGCGGAACAAACCCGCCAGCACTTTAGGTTCGGGGAAGTATTGTTTGACTTCATCGTCCGAAAAACTGTAACGCGACTGGCGCAATTTTTCCGACGCCCAGGCCATGTCCCAGCTTTCCAGTGTCGCTAGTCCAAGTTCTTCCTGGGCAAAAGCGCGCAACTCGGCTAAATCTTTTTCTGCAAACGGCCGCGCCTTCTTGGCCAGGTCACGTAAAAATTCAGCCACATGCGCGGGGCTGTCGGCCATTTTGGTGGCGAGGGAGACTTCAGCGAAATTAGCGTAACCCAGGAGCTGGGCTTCTTCAGCACGCAAGGCGAGAATCTGGTCAATCAAGGGCCCGTTATCCCATGCTGTTTTGCCGAATTCCGAGGCGCGGGTAGCCGAGGCGCGATACATGCGCGCACGCAGATCGCGGTGGTTGGCGTATTGCAAAATAGGCATGTAGGAGGGCGCATGCAGGGTGAATTTCCAGCCGGGCTTGCCGTCTTTTTCAGCCGCAGCACGCGCGGCAGCAATGGCGTCTTCTGGCAAGCCGGAAAGATCCTCCGCATCGCTTATCCATTCAGCATGGGCGTTGGTGGCGTCCAGCACGTTTTCCGAAAACTTGGCAGCCAGGGCGGAGAGCGTTTCCTGAATTTCCTTAAAGCGCGGTTTTTTATCTTCGGGGAGTTCTGCGCCAGACAGGCGAAAGTCGCGCAGCTCGTGTTTGATAATGGTCTGCCGTGCGGCGGAGAGTTCATTAAATGCTGTGCTTTCTGCCAGGGTTTTGTATTTGGAAAACAAGGCCAGGTTTTGCCCCAGATCTGCATAAAAGCTGGAAATTTCAGGCAATAATGCGTTGTACGCTTCGCGCCAGGGCGGGATGTCGTTGACGGAATGCAGGTGGCCAACAATGCCCCAGGCGCGCGAAAGGCGTTCGCCCGCATCAAGCATGGGCTGTACAAAATCGTTCCATGTAGCTGGCGTGGCGGGATCAATGAGCTTTTGAATGAGTGCACGATTTTCAAGCAGCAGTTGCTCGATGGCCGGGGCGACATGTTCTGGTGTGACGGTATCAAAACGAGGCAAGCCAGAGAAATCAAGTAAAGGGTTAGCGGTATTCATTTGGGGTGTTTGGTTCATATGATTGTTCGCAATATCGCGCAAGGGCAAGTGAAAGCTGCAATGCAGCAAACTTCGATTATGCCGCAAGCGGGTCTTATATAATCAACTCATTGTTTCAAGCGCACGCTGCGTTTGAAATTTGCATCCGCAATCCGCATTTTTGACTACTACCACTACTACCTTAGGACACTCCCCATGAGCACCCGTCACGTTCGTCTTCTCATTCTCGGTTCCGGCCCTGCGGGTTACAGCGCCGCCGTGTATGCCGCCCGCGCCAACCTGAACCCGGTGCTGATCACCGGCATGGCACAAGGCGGCCAGTTGATGACCACCACTGATGTAGATAACTGGCCGGCGGATGCAGATGGCGTGCAAGGCCCGGAGCTGATGGCGCGGTTTGAAAAGCATGCGGCGCGCTTCAATACCGAAATGATTTTCGACCATATTCACACCGCCAAGCTTACCGAAAAACCGATTCGCTTGGTCGGCGATGCCGGTGAATACACCTGTGACGCGTTGATTATCGCCACTGGTGCATCCGCGCAATATCTCGGTTTGCCGTCGGAAGAAACATTTGCTGGCAAAGGCGTTTCTGCCTGCGCGACGTGCGATGGATTCTTCTACAAAAATCAGGAAGTCGCCGTTATCGGCGGTGGCAACACGGCGGTGGAAGAAGCGCTGTATCTCGCCAACATCGCCAGCCGTGTGACGGTCGTGCATCGCCGCGATAAATTCCGTGGCGAAAAAATATTGCAGGACA
>DIUK01000074.1 GCA_002422995.1 Rhodocyclaceae bacterium UBA6160 | reverse complement strand
TGAACAATGTGGTGTTCCGCAATCCGGACGCCTGGCTGGGCATTATGACGGCCGGAAAAACCTATCATGATCTTTGCCAGGCCTTTTTGGAAATGGGGCTGGATGAAGACGCGTTGCGCCGTTATGGCATTCGCATCCTGAAAATGGGCATGCTTTTCCCGATGGAACCCAGCGTGGTGAAGGAATTCGCGCAAGGCTTGGAAGAGATTCTGGTCATCGAAGAAAAACGGCCGTTCCTGGAAATGTTCGCCAAAAACATCCTTTACGGGATGGCCAATGCGCCGCGTATCGTGGGCAAGTTTGACGAGGAAGAAAAAGAGCTGCTGCCGCATTATGGTGAATTTGAGTCGGACGTGATCGCGCGGGCATTGACTCGCCGCTTGTCGAAAAAAGCGCGGATTGAATCTGCCGAGGCGTGGATCAAACGCCTGGACGAAATTCATGCGCGCAGCAAACTGCCCACTGCCGTGCGCACCGCCTGGTTCTGCTCGGGTTGCCCGCACAACAGTTCAACCATTGCGCCCGAAGGCAGCATTGTGTCGGCTGGTATCGGTTGCCATACCATGGCGATGTGGATGGGGCGCAATGTGGTGATGGGCACGCACATGGGCGCAGAGGGCGCGCAATGGGTTGGCATGGCGCCATTCACCGAAACCGAGCATATTTTTCAGAACATGGGTGACGGTACTTACGCTCACTCGGGCAGTATGGCTATTCGCTATGCGGCATCAACGAATGTAAATATCACCTTTAAGGTGCTCTATAACGGGCATACGTCGATGACGGGCGGCCAGGCCATTATGGGCAATCATCCGGTCGCGGACATGGTGTCCGAGCTCTATGCCAATGGCGTTAAAAAGATCCTGATTACAACTGATCATCCAGAGCTTTATGATGGGGTAAATTTGGTCAATGGCACAGAAGTGTGGCATCGTGATCGGTTGGACGAAGCACAGCGTTTGCTGGCACAAGTCAAAGGCACGACAGTATTGATTCACGACCAGGAGTGCGCCGCCGAACTGCGCCGCGCGCGCAGCCGTGGCAAGGCCGAAGAGCCGGTTGATATGGTAGTGATCAACGAGCGTGTGTGCGAAGGTTGCGGCGATTGCGGCGAAAAAGCCAACTGCATGAGTGTCGAGCCGGTAGCTACAGAATTCGGCCGCAAGACACATATTCATCAGAGCTCGTGCAACAAGGATTTTTCTTGCATCAAGGGTTTTTGCCCATCCTTTATCACGGTGACACCAACGGCTGAAGCTGTGGTGTCCGATGCACCGCGTAAAAAGAAAAAAGGTACGATCCCTGCGTTAGAGCGCGCTTTGCCTGAACCTGTGTTGAAGGTGACGGGCGACTTTGGCGTGCATTTAATGGGCATTGGCGGCACAGGCTCGGTTACCGTGGCAGCGACCATTGCCAATGCGGCGCGTCTGGAAGGCAAACATGTGATTGGTCTTGACCAAACCGGCTTGGCGCAAAAAGGCGGCGCGGTGATCTCCGACATTAAAATTACCGCCCAGCCGTTTAATGGTGCGAACAAAATTTCGGATGGTTGTGCTGATCTTTACCTTGGTTTCGACATCCTCAACGCCACCGACCCCAAGAACCTGGATAAATGCCATCCGGAACGAACGATCGCAATTATCTCCACGACCGAGACGCCGACCGGACAAATGGTCACTAATCGCCATGTAGCTTTCCCTGCCTTGAATGGTTTGACGGCTGGGATACAGCGCGTGAGCCGTGCGGCGGATAACGTCTTTCTGGATGGACAAGGTTTGGCTGAAGGTTTGTTTGGTGACAGCATGGCAACTAACTTGTTCATGGTGGGCGTGGCTTTCCAGGCCGGGACCTTGCCATTGAAAGCCGAATCGTTAGAGACGGCGATTGAACAAGCGGGCGTTGGTGTGCAGATGGGGCTGGCGGCTTTTCGCTGGGGACGCATGGCGGTGGTTGATCCCGAATTTGTTACCAAGGAATCGCGCAGGAATCCTGCAACCGCTGGTGCGAGTGTAGTGTCTTTGCCACCCGTTTTGAGTGCGCCTGCGCGTGCGTTGGTGGATGCCGTTGGCGCGCAGGGCGAATTGAAGCGGTTGCTGGAAATTCGTGTGCCGGAGCTCATTGCCTACCAAAATATTGACTACGCCAAGCGTTATACCGAGGTCATCCGCCGTATCGCCAGCGCCGACAATTCAGTGAATTCAGGCAGTACAAGTTTGAGCGAAGCTGCAGCGCGTTACCTGTACAAGCTCATGGCTTACAAAGACGAATATGAAGTGGCACGCTTGCATACGGATCCAGCCTTTTTAGCCAAACTCAATGCGCAATTCAAGGCAGGTTACAAGGCGAAATATCACTTGGCACCGCCCCTGATTTCGAAACGTGACCCGATCACAGGTGAGTTGCAAAAGCGTGATTTTGGTCCATGGATTTTCACAGCGTTCAAATTGCTGGCCAAAATGAAGTTCCTGCGCGGTACCGCGCTGGATATCTTTGGCAAGACTGAAGAGCGTCACCATGAGCGGCAGATGATTGAAGATTACATTCGGTTACTGGATGAAATCACACCACAAATTAACGCTGCCAACTACGCTGCAGCCGTGGCGTTGGTGAGTGTGCCTGACGAGATTCGCGGGTATGGGCATGTCAAGGAAAAGAGTGTGGCTGTGGCTCAAAAACTGCAAGCCGAGCGCTTGCAAGCATTCCGCGAAGCTCGTGCAACAGTCCTTGCTGCATGATGTTTTCAAATGTCTTTATCCACCCATAAAAATACACCACCGGAGGTTTAATGAACCCACTCAACGGCTACGACTTTGAGGATTTGGAAGTTGGCATGACGGCGACTTTTGCCAAGACGATTACTGAAGCAGATATTGTTTTGTTCGCCAGTGTTTCTGGCGATAACAATGCCATGCACATCAATGAAGAATTTGCCCAAACGACGCAGTTTAAAGGTCGCATTGCGCATGGGATGCTGTCAGCCAGCGTGATTTCTGCGGCGATTGCTGGTCGTCTGCCAGGACCCGGCACGATTTATTTGAGCCAGAACCTGCGCTTTAAAGCGCCTGTTCGGCCGGGTGACACGGTGCATGCGATTGTGACGATCAAAGAGTTATTGCCAGAAAAGCGCAGAGTCTCTTTGAGCACCGTGTGTACCGTGGGCGGCAAGGTGGTGATTGATGGTGACGCATTGGTGATGCCAACGACTCGTACGGTTTAGCGCTACTTTAAGCAAATGAGCAAATGAGCAAATAAAAAACCCCAGCGTGTTAAGTGCTGGGGTTTTTTATTTTCAGGCTGACGCTAAGCTAAGTAGTGTTTTCCTGGCGTCAGCTTGACGGAGCTCAGGGGTCGCTTTAACCGCAGGTGCCCACCGCACCACAAGCGGAGCAAAAGTCGCAACCATCTTTGCGGATCACGGTCATGTTGCCGCACTCACTACACAATGAGCCTTGCATGACTTTGACTCCACCGCTGGTTTCAGGTGCTGCACCAGGAGTTTCCAGGATGCCCATGGTGCGTGTCGGGAAGCCGTTTTCGTCCAGAATGCCGAGCATGGCGTAGCGGTGCATGATCAGGCGCGCAA
>DIUK01000157.1:1309-5374 GCA_002422995.1 Rhodocyclaceae bacterium UBA6160 | reverse complement strand
CAATTGCGGCCTGGCCTTGGGGTGCGTATCTGGGTGAGGATGGCATGGAAAAAGGTATCCGGGTCAAAACCTCCAGCTATTCGCGCCACCACGTGAATGTGAATATGTCGCGGGCGAAATTTTCCGGCACCTATGCCAATTCGATTTTGGCCAACATGGAAGCCACCGAAGACGGGTATGACGAAGCCTTGCTGCTGGATGTGGATGGCTTTGTTGCCGAAGGTGCGGGGGAAAACCTTTTCATCGTCAAGGATGGCGTGATTTATGAGCCGGAAATTGCCTCCGCGTTGATCGGCATTACGCGCGGTTCAGTGATTACCTTGGCCAACGAGCTGGGCTACAAGGTTGTCACCAAGCGTCTGACGCGTGATGATATTTACATTGCGGATGAAGCCTTTTTCACGGGGACGGCAGCGGAAGTCACGCCAATCCGCGAATTGGATAATCGCAAGATTGGTGCGGGCACGCGCGGTCCTGTGACTACGCGCCTGCAAAGCCTGTTTTTTGATGTCGTCAATGGCCGTGCGCCAGCGCATGCCGATTGGCTTACGCCGGCATAAGGAGCCACCATGATCGCTTCCGATAGTAACAACAGTGCCCAATCCAGCGATAAGCAACGTGAAGTGATGGTCACGGCCAGTGATTTGCCGCTGGCCTGTCCACGGCCCACTTCGCCCTTGTGGGCACGTCATCCACGCGTTTTCCTGGATGTGCTTAAAAGTCCCTCGGGCGAAGTGGCTTGTCCCTATTGCGGTACGCGCTATTGTTTTACGGGTGAGCGACCCAGCGGGCATCACGGTTGATTTTGCCGACCGGGTTTTTTAGAAAAACGGCATATCAATGTTAGGCATATCCACGTGAAAATTCTTGTTGTTGCACCCTCGTGGATCGGTGATACGATACTCGCCCAGCCTTTATTGGCAAGGTTAAAACAGCAGCATGTGGGCACGCGCATCGAGGTGCTGGCACCAGCATGGTCAGCGCCGCTGCTGGCGCGCATGGCGGAAGTGGATGCGGTCATTACCAGCGACTTCGCACATGGTGATTTCAAATGGTGGTCGCGTCGGGCATTGGGATTGCAGATCAGGGATGCAGCTGGTGACGAGCCATTTACCCATGCCTATGTGCTGCCCAATTCATGGAAGTCTGCACTGGTGCCTTTTTTTGCGGGCATTCCCCAGCGTATTGGCTATCAGGGAGAAGCACGGTTTGGTTTGCTCAATCAGCGCCATGTGCTGGATACAGTTGCGCATCCGCAGCTAGTGCAGCGTTATGCTGCCTTAGCGGGTGCGCTGTCTCCTGGCGAGGCGGCGCTGCTACAGCCGGTGTTGCAATCAAGCCCGGAACAACAAATGGCGGTGCGCAAGGCCTTGAACTTGCCGCTCGATGCGGCACCTGTCATTTTTTGCCCTGGCGCAGAGTATGGCCCTGCCAAGCGATGGCCCACTTGGCATTTTGCCAGCCTGGCACGCCGTATCGTCAGCGCCGACAAACCAGTATGGTTGCTAGGTTCAGCAAAAGATGTTGCGTTAGGCGAACAAATTGTGCGCGCTTCAGATGGCGCAGCACTCAATTTGTGTGGCCAAACTACCTTGGATCAAGCCATTGATTTGCTTGCCACTGCCTGCGCTGTGGTGACTAATGATTCCGGCTTGATGCATGTTGCCGCAGCGCTTGATCGACCGCTCGTTGCACTCTATGGCTCGTCGTCACCGCTGTATACCCCGCCGCTATCGCCATTAGCAAAAATTGTCAGGCAAGACTTGCCTTGCAGCCCCTGTTTTAAGCGTGAATGTCCATTAGGGCATCTGGATTGCCTGAATGGCATGAAGCCTGAGACGGTGTTGCAACAACTTACCCTATGAATAAGTCTAGGTTCAAAAAATCACCATGAGTCCGCCGGAAGAGACGGTTTATATGACCCCTCAGGATGCTGAAAGCGCTTTTTATGACGCTCTGAAAAAAGGCAATCTGGAAGCAATGATGCGGGTTTGGTCGGATGACGAAGAGGTTGTTTGCATCCACCCGGGGGGTGCAGCGCTTATTGGTTATCGTGCGGTGCGCGAAGCGTGGCAGCGCATTTTTGAAAATAGCGGACAGTTCCACCTGCAGGTGGTGCAACAAGCCGCGTTGGTAACGCCATCGGCGGTTGTTACTCACGTGCTGGAACACTTCAGCCAAAGTGAATCCGGGCTGGTTGCGCCTGTCGCGGCAACTAATATTTATACCCGCGGTGTCTTCGGTTGGCGAATGGTTGGGCATCATGCCTCGCCTGCACCGCCTGATAATTTGACTGGCGTGCCCATGGTTTTGCATTGATTGCCAGACAAATGTTGTCGTCAGGTTTGCTCCATGCGTGCTGCAGAATATATTTTCACCGCGTATGAATTACAGCGATTTTTCTGCTCCTGCGTGGTTATCGAGCGCTCATGGGCAGACGATCTGGCCTTTGTTAATTAAGGGCGCATTGCCAGCGTATCAGCGGGAGCGCTGGGATACGCCCGATGGTGATTTTATTGATCTGGATTGGGTCAATCAGGTAAGCCACCTGCAGGACGGCGCGTCTAAAGCCAGTGCTTTTGTCGCCGGACAAGCGAATGATTCGCTCGCAAATTCAACACCTTGTGTTGTTTTGTTTCACGGTTTGGAGGGGAGCTCGCATAGCCCCTATGCCCGCAGTTTGATGCGAGCCATCCACGCGCGAGGTTGGCGTGGTGTGGTGGTGCATTTTCGAGGTTGCTCAGGTGAGCCAAATCGTTTGCCGCGCGCATACCACTCGGGAGATGCCATGGAGATCCACTGGATTTTGCAGCGGTTACAGGCTTTGCCTGCCATGCAAGCCGCGCCGCTGTTTGCTGTGGGGGTTTCGTTAGGCGGCAACGCCTTGCTCAAATGGTTGGCGGAATCAACGGACAAGCAAGATGAAAGTACATCACGCCCATTACTCGCGGCCGCAGCAGCAGTCAGTGCGCCGTTTGATTTATCGGCGGCGGAGCGCTCACTCACTGACGGCTTCAATAAAATCTACGCACGTTATTTTTTACGTAGTCTGATTCCTAAAGCGTTAGCTAAAGCGGCACGATTTCCGAACCTTGTGGATGCGCATGCTATTCAACGCAGTCGCCGTTTGCGGGATTTTGATGAGGCGGTGACCGCGCCTCTGCATGGGTATCAAAATGCCGATGATTATTACGCACGCGCGAGTTCTGGCACAGTGCTAGGGAAAATTAAAACCCCAACGCTATTGATCAACGCACAGAATGATCCGTTTTTACCCAGATCGGCATTGCCCCAGGTTGCCGATTTACCTAGCGCCATCACGGCTGAATTTTTGCCACATGGCGGACATGTCGGTTTTGTTAGCGGTGCTTGGCCAGGGCGTATCGACTGGCTGCCGCAACGTGTGCTGGATTATTTTCAGCGTCATATTTGCAGCAAGTGCAGCATGGCATAATTCACGCTCGTTTTCCTGTTAATTTTCTGTACTCATATTCCGCCAAAATGAAAAAAACGTCCCCCCCGATAATTGCTAAGCGCTTGAAAACTCATCCCACGCCTGCAGCTGAAATTTTCAAGGCTTACGACATTCGTGGCATTGTCGATAAAACCTTAACGCCAGAGACCGTTCAATTGATTGGGCAAGCACTGGGCAGCGAAGCGCGCAAGCGAAAAGTCAAAGCTATTGCCGTGGGACGCGATGGTCGTTTGTCCGGCCCGGCCTTGTCCAAGGCGCTGGCGAAAGGCATTTTGCAAACGGGTGTGGATGTTATTGATATTGGCTGCGTGCCAACGCCCTTGAGTTATTTCGCCGCGCACGCTCTAGGTACAGACAGCTGTGTGTCTGTCACCGGCAGCCATAACCCGCCGGATTACAACGGCTTGAAAATGGTGCTCGCCGGACAAACACTGTATGGCGAGATGATTCAGGACTTGCGCCGCCGTATCACCAGCGCCGACTTTTCAAAAGGAAAAGGAAAGTTAAGTCAGGCCAATGTCAAAAAAAAATATCTCAAGCGCATTACCAGTGACGTGAAACTCGCGCGGCCGATGAAGATCGTCATCGAC
>DIUK01000157.1:0-1300 GCA_002422995.1 Rhodocyclaceae bacterium UBA6160 | reverse complement strand
TGCGAGGTGGATGGCAACTTTCCCAACCACCACCCCGACCCGTCAAAGCCGGAAAATCTCAAGGATGTACAGCGCGCGCTACGTGAAACGGATGCCGAACTTGGCCTCGCGTTTGATGGCGATGGCGACCGTTTGGGCGTGGTCACCAAAGATGGCGAAATCATTTATCCCGACCGCCAGCTGATGCTGTTTGCCGCTGACGTGCTCACGCGCAATCCCGGCGCGCAAATTATTTACGACGTGAAATGTTCACGCTGGGTGGCTGAATCCATCCGTTTTCAAGGTGGCAAACCCTTGATGTGGAACACGGGCCATGCGCTGATCAAAACCAAGTTGAAGGAAACCGGCGCACCGCTGGCGGGTGAAATGAGCGGCCACATGTTTTTCAAGGATCGCTGGTATGGTTTTGATGATGGCTTATACGCAGGCGCTCGTCTGCTTGAAATTGTTTCGCGCTGGCAGGACGCTAATTGGCCGTTGAAACATCTGCCGAACGCCATTTCAACGCCCGAACTCAACATCAAGATGAACGAAGGCGAGCCGCATACTTTGGTGGCTAAACTGCAAAAGAGCGGGAAATTTCCGACGGCACGTGAGCTGAATACCATCGACGGCGTACGTGCCGAATATGCCGATGGCTTTGGTTTGGTGCGCGCCTCCAACACTACACCGGTGGTTGTTTTACGCTTTGAGGCGGATACTCAAAAAGCATTAAATCGAATTCAAAAGGAATTCAAAACTGCACTTAAAGCTGCTTGGCCGACGATCGATACTAATTTTTCCAGTGGGCATTAAGTATTGATTTATCAATCAATCAAAAACCCAGCGCACGCTGGGTTTTTGATTTTTGGGTTTATTTACTGGTCATCCAGGTTTTAACCGAAGCCAGCGCGGCGGGCAAAGCCGCTGCATCCGTACCACCCGCCTGCGCCATGTCGNNCCCTTGCCGCCGACTTGCGCGGCAACGAAGTTGACCAACTCACCGGCTTTGAAGCGGCTGGTCAAATCCGGCGTCACGCCGGCAATCAGGCTCACTTTGCCGTCATTCACCGCCGCGAGCAGGATCACGGCGGACTTCAGCTTGTTTTTCAGCTTGTCCATGGTTTCACGCATCGCATTCACATCCGCCGTATCCAGCCTGGCCGCCAGCATGTTCACGCCATTCACCTCGACCGCTTGCGCGGCCAGATCATCGCCTTGATGCGCGGCGAGTTTCGAGGTCAGGCGCGCGACTTCCTTTTCCAGATGCTTGACGTGGTTCAGCATTTGTACGACACGCTCGGCCACTTCCGGCGCGGGC
>DIUK01000115.1:12814-12980 GCA_002422995.1 Rhodocyclaceae bacterium UBA6160 | reverse complement strand
GCGCGCTTTGTGGATTGGTATCGCGAGTATTACGGTGTTTGAAACCCTGTAAGCGGGTAAGCAACTTGCCAGGAAAGGCATCATGAACAGCAACCCCACCACCGGCTTCGATTTATCTGCCGCAAAAATGACCGCCTACACCGAATGCCGCGATCCGACCGGCGAA
>DIUK01000115.1:12601-12772 GCA_002422995.1 Rhodocyclaceae bacterium UBA6160 | reverse complement strand
TCTCACCAGCGCCGACTTTTCGATTTTTCGAAGTAAACTGAGACCAATGACCCGCGCATCCACAACACCAAGCCAACCATCACCAGAAGTGAACCGTTTGTGGCGGCCATGCCAAAATCAAAAATAGCCCCATGCAAATAGCCGCAGCCGCTGTAATGCCTGCCGAACTCC
>DIUK01000115.1:0-12562 GCA_002422995.1 Rhodocyclaceae bacterium UBA6160 | reverse complement strand
TCATCGTCTCGCACATCAGCGTCGCCTTTGATTTTGACGGCAGCATCCAGCGCAAGGAACGCTTTGCCTACCCGCTGCCCGCGCTGCGCGAGGCACTGCTCAACGCCGTCGTTCACCGCAGCTACACCGACCCCAGCGACATCCAGATCAAAATCTTTGACGACAAGATCACGATCTTCAGCCCTGGCGCCTTTTACGGCGGTATCAGCATTGCCGACATCCAGGCCGACAACTACCGCTCCAGCCTGCGTAACAAACTGGTGGCCGAGGGCTTCTATCTCATCAACGCCATTGAAAAATACGGCAGCGGCTTTATTCGTAGCCGCCAAGCGCTGCAGGATTACCCGGAGATCGAATTCAGCGTTGAAGAGAAATTCGGTGGCGTCATGGCAATCTTTGCCAAAGTGAATGGCCAAACTATCGATATGCATGAGGGAGTAAATGAGGGAGTAAGTGCGGGAGTAAATGAGGGAGTAAGCGGGCTTCTGAATCTTGTTTCCCGGCAGCCTGGGCTACGAGTGCCAGCGTTGGCAGAAGCCTTGGCCACGTCGCCAAAAAACATAGAACGCTGTCTGCGTATGCTCTGGCCATGCTGACCAGCTTGAAATTCGGCAGAAATATTTTCCCCATGCCCGCCTTCCTGCCGTTGTTTGGACGCGCTCTCTTTGTGGCCATGCTTGTTTACATCGGCGCATGGCTTGGAGCGGGAATCTTCTTCGGCAATTTGCCGACCATGATATTGGGCTTCGTGACTGGCGGTATGCTGGGTTCTTTGGGCGCTCTGTTTCTGAACGTAGCGGGATTTCGTACAAGTCTCTGGAGAAACTTGTCGGCGAAATTCGGATTGACATTTTGAGTGGTCAGGAAAATAAATGGAACACGACATCGCAAGGAAAACTCATGCCTGATCGACCTATTGCCCTCTACCTCCCCTCCCTGCGCGGCGGCGGTGCTGAGCGGGTGATGGTGACGCTGGTCAATGGCTTCGCCGAGCGCGGCCATGCGGTCGATCTGGGTGCCCGTCGGGTGGCGGCAAGCCTGCCCGGCCTGGCGGCGCGGCGGCTGGCGAGCGTGCCGACGCGACTGGTGGTCAGCGAACACGCACATCTTTCCTTGTCTCTGGATCTGTTCGTTCAAGAGGATGTCGTGCTTCCGACGCCTTCCGTCAGCGCAACAACCTTGCGTGAGCACTTGCAGTACCTGATCAAAAACGAGAACCTGCTGAAAGAAAGGCTCGCCGATCGGGTCCCCGCTTATAAGCAGGCCATCGATTCTGCTATCGGAGCGGTTGCGGAGCTGATTCATGGCTGAACAGACGCTGGCCCCCGTAAGTGTCGTGATTCCGTGCTTCCGCTGCTCGGAGACGATTGATCGGGCGGTGGCGTCCGTCTATTCTCAAACCTTACGGCCTGCCGAAGTTATCTTGGTTGAAGATTGCAGTGGTGATGGCACTCTGGAGAATATCCATGATGTGAAGGGTTGCTATCCTGAAGGATGGATCAGGGTCATCCCCATGCAGCGCAATAGCGGCCCCGGCATGGCGAGGAATGCAGGATGGGAGGCGGCACAGTATCCTTATATTGCCTTTCTGGACGCAGACGATGCCTGGCATCCACAGAAAATCGAGATCCAATATGGCTGGATGGCTGAACACCCCGAAGCGGTATTGACCGGCCACCGTTGCGTTCAAATTGCCGAAGGTGACCGGGAAAGTTTAACCGCCCACTTTCTTCCTGAGGAGGCGAAGGTCTTTCCTGCGAGCAGGTTAAAGATGCTGCTCTCCAATCGTCTGCCAACCCGGTCTGTAATGTTGCATAGAGATATTCAGCAACGGTTCGCGGCGGGGAAGTACCATTCCGAGGACTATCTTTTATGGCTGGAAATCGTCTGCTCTGGACGTTTGGTCTATAAGATCGATTTGCCTTTGGCATATTCATTTAAGGCGCCGTATGGAGAGGGTGGCCTTTCGGCTCAGCTGTGGAGTATGGAGAAAGGGGAGGTTGATACGTACCGACGGGTTTGGCGCTCTGGCTGTATTTCGCTTTCTGCTTTCTTGCTTTTGATTGCTTGGTCTTGGGTGCGATTTGTGCGTAGGGTTGTTTTGTCATGGATGAGGGCGTGATGGCCGAGCTTGCTATTTATCTTGTGGGCGTGGCTTGTGTTTACTACACTCTCTTGGTCGGTGCTGTTTCTGGCTACCGAGGAAAACTTTTTGCGGTTATTTCGATCATTGCGATTGGGGTTGTTGCGGTTTTTCGTGGCGTGGTCGGGACCGATACGGCCAATTACGAACAAATGGCGGGTATGCTCCGCGCTCCCTCCAATTGGTACGGGGTGGAGCCGGGGTTTGCGGTATTGGTGTGGTTTCTGGGTTGGTTTACAGATTCGGACGTTGTGTTGGTCCGATTGATTGCAGTGATGTTTGTGGCCGGCATCATTGCTGGTTCTGCATGGGCGGGAAGGAGGGGCGTTGAATTGGAAAACTAAATTGGCCTTCTTGTTCGCTGGTGCACTCGGCCTGGCATCCTCCCTGCGCGGATTTTTGCTTTCTGCCGGTCAAGGTGCAACACCGTGGGTGCCTTACGAGTGGATATTTTGAGGTGAGAGATGTGCTTTTGAATACGCGCCTATTTGTCGTGCCCCGCACGATTAATCGTAAGGCGGACTCAACTCGTGCTGTGCGAAAAACATCATGAAGCGCAACTTGCCCCGCATGTGTGTAATTGTGACTACACCAATGGCCATCCATTTTTTTTTCAGGCCGCACTTGCGTGAACTGTCCCAGTACTTCGATTTGACCTTGGCGTATAACCAACAAAGCGACCAATACTTGCAACCGCTCAATCTGCCGGCATCTGAGGTCGATGTGGGTTTAGAGCGAAAAATTACTCCATTACGCGATTTGTTGTCTTTTTTAAGAATTTTAAGTCTGTTTAGACGCAAACACTTTGATATCGTGGTTTCGCTTGTACCAAAGGCGGGGCTGCTGGGCATGCTTGCAGCGTGGGTTTTTCGCGTGCCGCATCGGGTGCATATTTTCCAGGGTGAGGTGTGGGCAGCGCGACGCGGTCCAATGCGTTGGCTACTGAAATCGCTTGACAGCTTGACCGCGCGGTTGGCTACTGATGTTCTAGTCGTCAGTGCTAGTGAGCGTAGCTTTATGGAGCGCGAAGGTGTTATTCCTCCAAATAAGGGAAAGATTCTGGGAGCGGGATCTATTTGTGGTGTTGATACAGCAAGGTTTCGCCCTGCCCCTTGCGTGAGAGATCTCGTGCGAGCGCGGTTTGGAATACCAGAGCAGGCTGTAGTTTGCATTTTTTTAGGGCGCTTGACTATCGATAAGGGCGTATTGGAGCTTGCTAAGGCCTTTGCCCAGAGCGCAGAGCATAAAACTGATCTATGGTTGCTGTTAGTGGGCCCTGATGAAGATCAGATAGAACAGCGGTTGCGTGAGTTGGTTCCAGAAGAGCTTAATTCACGGATGCTCACGCTCGGTTTTACAGAACATCCTGAACAGTTTCTTGCTGCAGCAGATTTTTTGTGTCTGCCAAGTCATCGGGAGGGTTTTGGTATGGTAGTCATCGAGGCGGCGGCCGTTGGGATCCCCGCAATCGGAACCCGTATTCATGGAATTACGGATGCGATTGAGGACGGATGCACGGGGCGGCTGGTTGCTGTTGGGGATGTCAATGCTCTGGCAGGGGCAATAACGCGGTGGTGTGAGTATCCGCAGGAACGAAGTTCTTATGCGGCGAGAGCTCACGATCGTGTGAAATCCTTGTTTGAGCAGGATAGAGTCGTGCGTGAGTATGTTGAATTTTTCCGTGATCTGTTCAGTGGCGAAGTTCATTGAATGTCAAATTGAACCAAAGCGCGTTTCTTACCGCAGATTATGATTTCGGTTGCTTGAATGACATGGTGTAGATCAACGTCCAATGAATCCATGACAATGTTGGTCATAGGTGCTAATAGATTCGTCAGTTTGGCAGTTTACGCGCAGTTGCGCGTGGTCGGTGTTTCAGTTCGCTGTGCGGCCAGAACGCCGACTTGGTGGTGCCACCGCTCGATGCCGACGTGCTACAGCAGCCCATGGAGGCGATGGTGCAGCGCTATCGCCAAGTGTGGGAGGATGCGTCGAAGAACGCTGATGTGAAAGGAAAGGTGACATTTTCCATGGCCCATAAATTACCACTCAAACCAGCTTCTCCGTAATCCGCTTTAAACATAAATGCCAACGGTAATGGACTCAGATAACAAGCATAGCCATCAAGAAGGATCTCGCACCACAATAGGTAATCTTCGCTATATCTTTTGCCTGCAAAAAAACGATGAGGCAAATCGCGACGAAGCATCACAGAACGCGTTGGAAACGGGTTTGATGTTAACAACGCACGGCTTTCTACTTTTTTAAAGTCAACACCCAGAAACGCCGTTACATCTACCGAGTTATCTTCAGAATCATTTTTTCAGACATCATTACTATCTGGCATGCGTGTCCAGTGAGCGCAGCCCCAGGATGCTTGAGCATCCATTCCAACTGAATTTCTATTTTCAACGGATGCCAAGCGTCGTCCGCATCAAGAAAAGCAACATAGGGTTGGGTGGCAACATCCCATCCAGCATTACGAGCGGAAGCCGCACCTTGATTTACTGTTAGAGAAACGACTTTAATCTGATTACAGCCATACTTGGATTGAATAAGCTTCAGTAAATCAAGTGACCCATCACCACTTTGATCATCGACCAAGATCAATTCGGCAGGAACTTGTGTTTGTCCCATGACGGAGGCCACAGCCCTCTCGATTGTCTCTTTGCATCTGTAGCAAGGAACAACAACGCTCACAGCAACAAGATCATTTGAACTCACTAAGTTAGCTTCCAGGTCACAATTTACGATAGTGCTTTAATAGCCTCAAAATGTGCAAGACGACTTGAGGAAACTTACGTTCAGTCTCTAGCTGAACTCTAAAAAATTCCATCAGGACACCTGCTATATCAACTGAACTGACGCCAGCGCTACCAAAGCAACCAGCCACAAAGTCACAGCAAACGACATTTGCACCACTCTGTACAGCCTTTTTTATAAATAACTGATCCGCTGCAATTGGATATTTTTTTGAAAAAAACCCAACTTTATCGTGAAGGAATTTTTTGTATACCGAGCCTACCGCGTGTTCAGTGACAAAAGCCATTTGACCATTAAACCAAGACCTCTCTTTCGGTCTAGATGAAACTTTTCCATTTTCACGCTTCACACCTGCAGTTAATATATCTGGGCTTGTTCTAATTATCGATTCAATATAATTTCCAATTGCATCGGGATAAAGCCAATCATCCGCCCCAAGAACCAAATAGTATTCTCCTTGCGCGAGTTTGATGCCTTTATTCAAAGCATCATAAATTCCAAAATCCGATTCGGAAATCCAGCTTATGGGCAAATCTTCAATAGATTTAAGTATCTCGACAGTGCCATCTTTTAGATGCTCCGTCTACCACAATCCACTCGAACCGCTTATCTGTTTGCGCTCTCAAGCTAGAAACTAAATTGGGTAGCAGTTTTTCCGCGTTATATGTCGCGGTAATGATACTAATCGAAGGCTTTTCGCTCTTCTTTGGTTGCTGATCGGGCATATGTATTTACTGAAAGGTATAAGTTATTTGCTTGCATCATAATCTCGAATACTCATTCGAGATTTGCGAAAAATCGTCTCCACAAGACTAGCCTTAACGGATGCAACCATAGCGTAATGGATAGCAGCAACATCGGTAAAAATATAAACGCAATGCTGCACGCATAATTGCTGTTGCATCTAGGGGGAAAATCAGAACTAGCTATTCCTAGTAAAGCAACAAAAAGACTCGCCCCGATAAGCGGAATATGCTCGACTAGTATTAAATCGCGCCAACGGATGTCATGTCGTGACTGAAAAAAATCATAAGCCATGAGCTACCTATTGCTAAGGCCAAACTGGGCACTGAATAACCAGTAAATTTTTTTAATCAGCTCTGCCATTTGACACACGCTTTATCCATTCCAGGCTAAACAAGAATCCAATTAAATTGATTGCCAACCAACCAGTGGCGGCGCCTATCGACCCAAACCGGGAAACCAGGAGTGGCATTAAAACAATCGAAATCACTAAAGCCAGGGCATTGACTTGCAAAATCCGGTGTGACTTTTGATAGACCAACCAGTACATGTAACCGACATTGTAAAACGCATTCAATACCGTCCCGAGCAGCAATATTGACAATATCGGGTAGACCTCTCCCACAATGCTGGCATTTCTTAACCAGAGTTGCAGAATCAATTTTCCGCTTGTGATGAAGATGATGGCGCCCAGGGTAACAATCAATCCAATCAATCCCATCAACTTGACATTTAGCCGACGTAACGCCACAGGGTCAGTTCGCAACTGTATTGCTCGGGGCATGATCGCCTGGGTTAATGGATAAATAATTTGCAGTGCCCCCAGAGCTACTGACGCCGCGATAGAGTAATAACCGAACTGCGCAATACTGGCCATTTTGCTCAACACAATGCGATCCATTTGCACTGTTAATGCACCTAATAAAGCCGCGCCTGCCATGCTGAAAGCGTAGATGCCAACAGAGCGCAATTCTGCCATCGCACCCTTGATTTGGCTCCGCTTGACTTGCAGAACTCGCCAGGCAAATTGGCGGCGTATCAAGGTTTCGATCAACGTAACTGATGCGTGCCAGACCAGATAAACCGTCAATGTTGGCCAAATCATGACCACCACCACACCGCCAGCGTGACGAAACAAAACCGCCAGCGACATAATGCCATTAAGAACAATTTGTGCTTGAACACCGACCAGCAAGCTACGGTATATCGATCCTGGAAATTGGGCTGCAAAAATGGCCGCTGCACCATAAACAGCCTCTTGGCCTATGGCAACTGGCAACCCATCCAGCTTTAGCCAATGCACAACAATCGTATGGGCGAGTAAAGCCGTCACACACCCCACACATAGAGCAAACAACCAGTAGGCCCGCTCACAACCCAACAGCAACGAAGCTGCGCTATCACGCCCTGCCGTTGTTTTATCAAACCGCACGGCTATCTCACGCACCAACGCCTGGCTCATGCCCGTGTCCAGCAAGCCCATCAATGCTTGCAACATCACTGCAAAACTCACCAGGCCATAAAGCTTTGGGCCAAGTGCAGACAAATACCAAGGCAGTGCCACAACCGGCGCCAAAACCAGGATACCGGTGCCAAGGTAGTTGAAAAAAATGTTTTTTCTAAGCAACATTATTTGTGCACATATGATCTACCGGCAACAGATAAAAAGTCGGCCCTGGCGATACGGCGATTATGGCGGCTCAATCTCCTTTTCAGAAACAGGTAGCGGTTTTGGCAAGCGCGCCAACAGCTTGTCAAGACATCGCCTTTCGCTCTCCAGCAATCGCGTTCCAACACCACGTTCCGAAAACGTTCAAGGGCCCGCGCGAGGTGCATCCAACCGTCCAGGGCGCGGGGCTCTTTCGTTGGCGCCGTAAATAACCAGAAACCAGGCCGATGCCGTGGCAGCCAAACAGTTAGATGCGCGTGGGTTGGGCATGCTTGAGGATAATCCCGCGCACGGCGGCTAAAATTTTCGGGGCATACTGACACGCTGTGATTAGCCCATTCCGGCACGTTCCTTACTCGTGATAATCCATCGCCTTGTAGCCATGATGCTTGATCAGCTCATCGCGCTCTGCCGCTTTCAGGTCTTCCCTTACCATTTCCGCGACCAGTTCTTCAAAAGTGGTTTTCGGTGTCCAGCCCAATTTTTCGCGGGCTTTGGTTGGGTCGCCTAGCAGGGTTTCCACTTCTGTCGGGCGGAAGTATTTTGGGTCTACAGCCACCAGGCATTTGCCCGTTGCGTCATAGGCTTTTTCTTCCACGCCCTGGCCTTGCCAGTGCAGCGCCAGGCCGAGCTCTTTGGCGGCGGCATTGACAAAGTCGCGCACGCTGTATTGCACGCCGGTGGCGATGACAAAATCTTCAGGCTTTTCTTGCTGCAACATCAACCACTGCATTTCCACGTAATCCCTGGCGTGGCCCCAGTCGCGTTTGGCTTCCATATTGCCGAGAAAAAGGCAATCCTGCAGGCCAAGCTTGATGCGCGCCAAGGCGCGCGTGATCTTGCGTGTGACAAACGTTTCGCCGCGAATGGGAGATTCGTGGTTAAACAGGATGCCATTACAGGCATAAAGACCATACGCTTCGCGGTAATTCACGGTGATCCAGTAGCCATACATTTTGGCCACGGCATACGGGCTGCGCGGGTAAAACGGCGTGGTTTCGGTTTGCGGAATTTCCTGCACCAAGCCATATAGTTCACTCGTTGATGCCTGGTAAAACCGGGTCTTTTTCTCCAGCCCCAAAATGCGGATGGCTTCCAGAACACGCAGCACGCCCAGGGCGTCGGAGTTGGCGGTGTATTCCGGCTCTTCAAAGCTCACCGCGACATGGGATTGCGCAGCGAGGTTATAAATTTCATCCGGCTGGGTTTGCTGGATGATGCGGATCAAGCTGGAGCTATCCGTCATGTCGCCATGGTGCAAAAAAAAGCGCACGCCCTTTTCGTGGCGATCCTGATACAGGTGGTCGATGCGGTCGGTATTGAACAGCGAGGTGCGCCGCTTCAAGCCATGCACGATGTAGCCTTTGTTGAGCAGGAATTCGGCCAGGTACGCGCCGTCTTGCCCGGTAACGCCGGTGATGAGTGCAACTTTTTGTGTGGATGACATAACGTTTTTCTTTCAGTTAATTGTTTTATGCGCTGCGTGTTGTCGCGGTTGTTGTGGTGTGCACAAAGTCTTGATACGCCAGCGCCAAACCTTTTTCTAAGGCTGTTTTTGCCTGCCAGCCCAAGGCATTGAGCCGCGAGCTATCCATCAGCTTTCTTGGTGTGCCGTCGGGTTTGCTGGCGTCAAACGCAATCTGCCCGGTGTAGCCGGTGGTCTTGGCAACCAGATGCGCAAGCTCGCTGATGGTGACATCACTGCCAAAACCAACATTGATATGGCTGCACATCGGTTGCACATGCAGATCAAGTGCCGCCTTGGCAAGGTTCATCACATGCACACACGCGGCGGCCATATCGTCCACAAATAAAAATTCCCGCCTGGGCGTGCCGCTCCCCCAGACCACCACGCTGGGCGCCTGGCTGAGCTTGGCCTCGTGAAAACGGCGGATCAAGCCGGGGATGACATGTGCATTGTCCGGATGGTAATTGTCACCCGGACCGTAAAGATTGGTTGGCATAACACTGCGGTAATCCACGCCGTGGCTTAAACCATATTGGCGGTTGTAGCTTTCGCAGAGTTTAATGCCCGCAATTTTGGCGATGGCATAGGGCTCGTTGGTGGGTTCCAGCGTGCCGGTGAGCAGCGTCTCTTCTTGCATCGGCTGCGCGGCGAGCTTGGGNNAGCTTGGGGTAAATGCAGCTGGAGCCAAGAAACAAGAGCTTTTTAACGCCCTGCTGAAACGCAGCGTCAATGATGTTCGCTTGCACGATCAGGTTGGCATAAATGAATTCCGCCGGATACGTGTTGTTGGCATGAATGCCGCCCACTTTGGCGGCGGCGAGATACACCTGGTCCGGTTTTTCTGCCGCAAAAAAAGCGCGCACATCGGCCTGGTTAGTGAGGTCAAGCTCAGCGTGGGTGCGGGTGACAATCCGCTCAGCGGGAACGCCGCGCGCCACTAACTGCCGCAGAATGGCAGAGCCCACCATGCCGCGGTGGCCAGCAACATAAATTTTGGGGGGCGGGCTCATGGTGTTCATTATCCATTAGTTAGTTTCGTTAGTTTGATCCTGCTGTTTTGATCCAACTATCGGGTAGGTTGATTTTTCTTTCATTCTGGATTTTACGGTCAAAGTACACCTTCACCGCTTTATCTTGAGCTCTTTGCACTCATTACGCTGGCTCCACCCATTTGACCGCACCCATCGTGCTCGCTAGACTTCTCGTCCTTTCGACGTATCCTCTTCAGCAATTTAAACCAGCGACATCAAAGTCAGCATCCATGCGCGTTAACACGTCAAACTAACCTGATGAAAATCCTTGTCACCGGCGCGAACGGCTTTATCGGCCAGGCCACCTGCGCCGCTTTGCGGCAAGCTGGCCATACCGTGCTGCCTGCCGTGCGCGTGCCTTATGGCTTGGCCGGTGAAGTGGTGGTGGGCAATATCCATGCGCAAACGGACTGGCGCGCCGCCTTGGCGGGCGTGGATGCCGTGGTGCATTTGGCCGCACGCGTGCATTTGATGGATGACAAGGCAGCCGACCCGCTGGCGCAATATCGTGCGGTGAATGTCGCCGGCACCTTGCAGTTGGCGCAACAAGCGCATACCGCCGGGGTTAAGCGCTTCGTTTATATCAGCTCAATCAAAGTGAATGGCGAAGAGCGCGCTTGCGCTTATACCGAAACTGACACCCCAGCACCGGAAGGCCATTACGCGCGCTCAAAATGGGAAGCCGAGCAGGGTTTGCACCAGCTCGCTGCAGCGACTGGGCTAGAAGTCGTCATCCTGCGCCCGCCCTTGGTGTATGGCCCTGGCGTGGGGGCAAATTTTCTGGCGCTCATGCGCGCCATTGCGCGCGGCTTGCCCTTGCCGCTGGGCGCGATTGACGAACAGCACAGCCGCCGCAGCCTGATTTTTGTGGGCAATCTGGCCGATGCAATTGCCTGCTGCTTGGTGCATCCTGCTGCTGCGGGTGAAACTTTTTTAGTCAGCGATGACGATGATGTTGCCACGTCGGAACTCGCCCGTCGCATCGGCGCAGCGCTAGGCAGACAAGCGCGACTCATCCCTGTGCCCTACCGGTTGCTCAACATGCTCGGCCGCATCACCAAAAAATCGGCGCGGGTGAGACGGCTCACCGAACCACTCACCAGCAACAGCCAAGCCATTCGCCGCACGCTAGGCTGGACGCCGCCTTTTACGCTGGATAAAGGTTTGCAGGCAACCGCCGCCTGGTTCCACAATCGCCAATGAATGCATTCATCCCCGCTGCTCTTGCCTTCATTGTCTGCTATGCCACACTGCGCTGGTTATTGCGCAGCAAGCTTGCGCGCACCACGCTGGACCAGCCCAATCATCGCTCCTTGCACACTACGCCCACACCCCGCATTGGCGGGCTGGGCGTAGTTGTCGGCGTTCTCGGCGGCGGCGCGGTCATTGCGGCCAACCTGCTTGAAAATCCACCCACGCCTAACCTGCAAATTCTATTGTTACTGCTTGCTTTACTCAGTTTACTCAGCGGGTTTTGCTTTATCGACGACAAACGCGGGCTCTCGGCCGCCGTGCGTTTGCCCGTGCATCTGCTTGTCGCGCTGCTCTGGGTGGCGTGCATCCTGGATGTATCTTTCCTGGCGACATTTTTCATAAAAGTCGGCGCTGGCGATACGGCGTTCCATTTCCTTCAGTCGTCCATTAAGCACGCCTTAGCCCATCCATTACTGCTCATCACCCTCACCTTCGGCCTGGGCTGGATGATGAACCTCTACAACTTCATGGACGGCGCCAATGGCTTGGCGGGCGGCATGGCAGTGTTTGGCTTTGGCGCTTACAGCGCCGCCCTGTATTTTTCCGGGCAACCCGCGTTGGCAGCATTTGCCCTTGCCATTGCCGCCAGCGCACTGGCCTTTTTATGCTTTAACTTTGACCCGGCGCGCATTTTTCTGGGCGATGTCGGCTCCATTTCACTGGGCTTTTTGGCGGGCGCACTCGGGTTGTGGGGCTGGCAATCCGCCGCCTGGCCGGCGTGGTTTCCGCTACTGGTTTTTTCACCCTTTATTGTGGACGCCACTGTCACCCTGTTCGCTCGCGCCCTGCGCGGCGAAAAAGTCTGGCAAGCTCACCGCGACCACGCTTACCAACGCCTCATACGCATGGGCTGGAGCCACCGGCGGCTGGCGCTGAGCGCCTATGCGCTGATGGCCGCTTGCGCGGCAAGTGCGCTGGTATTGCGGGTGGCGCCTTCTGCCTCTGTTATGGCAGGCATCGCCTTTTGGATACTCATCTACACCGCTCTGCTAGGAACGGTAATGTGGCGCTGGCAAGGGTTAAAGTTATAAAGGCATGGCCCAGTCAGTCTGAATCAGCTCAAATTAGCGTTCATTAGCGTTAATTAGCCCTGATTAGCCAGTTCATTCAATTAACACCAGAAGGCTGAAATATCCGGGACGAAAAACCAAGATTTTGCGTCGCCGCCGAGTGATCGAACACCATATCCTGATTCATCCTTTCTGCCATTGCCGTTGTCCATTTGCGATAGCGGGGCAAGCAGCGCAGGCAAGCAATAGCCAGGCGAAAGGCACCCAGCGGAATAGTCACAAACCGCGCACGGCGATGCATCGCCGTAAAAACCCGCTCAACCATTGCTCGGTAAGCCAGTGTTTCACCACCTGACAAGTTATAAGCATGATTGACCGCCCCAGGTGACAACAACGCTGCACAGCACGCCGCAGCCACATCCGCCGCATGCACCGGCTGGCGCAAACCCTGCGCTTTGCCCAGCAGCGGGAAAAAACCAA
>DIUK01000034.1 GCA_002422995.1 Rhodocyclaceae bacterium UBA6160 | reverse complement strand
AGCGTGCGGCGGTCGGTGTAGCCGAAAATCTCCGCGGCCAGAAGACCCACAATGCTGGCGACACGATAGCAATACAAATGCAGCGTCCGAAAGTCAGCATAGCGTGCAGCATCAATATCCATTTCCATGCCGTCGATGATTTCCTGCAACTGTTCTTGCGGTAGGGGAAAGTGTTGCAATGAGATCGTTAAGGCTTGTGTGACCGGATGGCTCGCGTGGCCTTCAAACAGCTGCGCAATTTCGGTGCGCCACCAGGCCAGCTTGGTGCGTGCCAGATGCGGATCGGGACATTCGTCGACAATATCGTCGACTTCACGACAAAAAGCATACAAAGCGGTAATCGCCTGACGCTTGACCGGGGGCAAAAAAAGGAAGCTGTAATAAAAAGAAGAGCCGCTGGCGGCAGCGCGTTGTTGGCAGTAGTCGTCAGGGGTCATGGCGAATTTTTGAAAAATAGGGCACGCCATGCAATCAAAGGCCAATCAAGCGCAGTGAGTTGAGGGCGGTGGTTGAAAACATCGTAATTCACGGCTTCAATTTTTTCCAGGATACGTAATCCGCCCGCGATGATAGTGCGAATTTCTAGGCCGATGCGGCCGGGCAGGCGATGTCCGAGCGGTGCACCTTCCTGCATTAACGCACGGGCGCGATTAACCTGAAAGCGCATGAGATTCAAAAAGTCGGCGCTGGCAAGACGGCGCAGGATGTCTTGATCGCTGACATGAAAGCGTGCCATCTCGTCGGCGGGCAAGTAAATGCGTCCATTTTCGTTTTTGTGGCTATCCACGCCCACGTCCTGCCAATGATTGATAAGCTGCAAGGCGGTACAGATCGCGTCTGACTGAGCGAGATTTTCTTCTGTCGCATGCTTGAATAAATGCAGCAATAAGCGCCCGACCGGATTGGCTGATCGACGGCAATAATCAATCAGTTCAGTGTAATTGGCATAACGATTGCATGTGACATCCTGAACAAACGCATCAAGTAAATCGTGGAACAGGGTTAGGGGTAACTGGTGTTGTGCGATGACGGGGCGCAAGCGTTGAAACACAGGATGCGTGGTGGGGTGGTTGTGCCCGATGGCATCAAGTGCTTGTTGGTAGCCGTGGAGTAATGCCAGTCTTTGGGGTGGGGTAAGCTCACCTTCGTCTGCAAAGTCATCTGCACTGCGCGCAAACGCATAGATAGCTGCGATAGGTTCACGTAATGGTTTGGGCAGCAAAAGCGAGGCAACAGGAAAGTTTTCGTAATGTTTTTTGTGTTTTTCAGCCACCATAATGGGGCGAAGTATAGGCGGCCGATGAGAAAGATTCAGTGAAAGCAGGTAAAATCCGCCGTTCATTGCAGATTGTTGTTCGGCGGNNTGCCGGTGAGCATAAATAAGTAAGGCCCAGGTGGCGGAATTGGTAGACGCACCAGATTTAGGTTCTGGCGCCGCGAGGCGTGGGGGTTCGAGTCCCTTCCTGGGCACCATACTTGAGCTTATTGGTACTACTGCTTTTGTACTTTTGTATTTTATTTTTATAGATGCTTTTTAAGGCATTGCTATGCAGCCAATGTAGCAATCAAAGCAGTTTTTTGTGTTTTGCGTAGTTTTTAATTTTGACGGATAAAAAAATGACGGATACAGCAATAGAGTTA
Source organism: Rhodocyclaceae bacterium UBA6160 (assembly GCA_002422995.1). GTDB lineage: Bacteria > Pseudomonadota > Gammaproteobacteria > Burkholderiales > Rhodocyclaceae > Rugosibacter. Next base: position 20,884 of record DIUK01000034.1, on the reverse strand, counting down.
GCCAGCCAGCCAGCAACGACCGATGCAGTTGCCCCCGCAAATGCGCCAGTGAGCCCGCTTGAGCGGCGAATTGAGCTTTCCATCACTCTGGCGGATATTGAGAGTGATATCGGTGCGAGCCTTAAAAATATTGCGCGCACTGTCAAAATGCCCGGTTTTCGTCCCGGCAAAGTGCCCATGCACCTGGTGGAAAAAAACTATGGTGGTCAAGCACGCAGTGAGGCGATTGGGAAGGCAGTTGAAGCTGCGCTGGACGCTGAGCTTAAGGCAAAAAACCTTCGTGTGGCAGGTTATCCGGACATTCAGCCAGTCCCTGATGCAGGCGAAGGCAAGTTGGGCTTTAGTGCCACTTTTGAGGTTTACCCAAGTATTACCATAGGTGATTTGTCAGGTCAGTCTGTCGAACGGCCTGTGCTTTCAGTTACCGATGCGGAAGTTGATCAAACCCTGGAAGTACTCCGCAAGCAACGCGTGGTATTTAATGAGGTGCAGCGTCCGGCACAAAAAGATGATCGTATCGTTATTGACTTTGTCGGTCGTAAGGATGGCGTTGAGTTTGCCGGCGGGAAAGCTGATAACCACACGATGACTGTGGGTGCGGGCTCGATGTTGCCTGACTTTGAAAATGCTGTAACGGGCGCTGCACCAGGCGAGAAAAAGACGTTTGATTTAATGTTTCCTGCAGATTATCAAGCCAAGGATTTGGCTGGTAGCACCGTGCAGTTTGAGGTCACTATCAAAAAAGTTGAAGCACCAGAGTTGCCCGCTTTGGATGCCGAGTTTGCGAAAACCCTAGGCTCAAAAGATGGTGATTTGTCAGTCATGCGTGATGAAATCCGTGCCAACCTTCAGCGCGAAGTGCAAAAGCGCCTGAAAGCGCAAACGAAGCAATACGTTATGGACGCCTTGCTCGCGGTGACGCCTTTCGATGTGCCTAAGGCATTGGTTGATGCAGAATCAAAGCAAATGGCAGATGCGGCAGTACGTGATATGGAAGCGCGTGGCATGGCAGTAAAAGGCTTTCCGATAGATCCGGCTTGGTTTGCCGATAAGGCTATTCGCCGCGTTAAGCTGGGGTTGCTACTCACGGAGTTGGTGAAAGCAAATGACCTTTACGCTAAACCTGAGCAAGTGCGCGCTGTTGTGGATGAGTTTTCTGCTTCATTTGAAGACCCTAAAGAGGTTGTGCGTTGGTATTACTCTCAACCACAGCGCTTGGCAGAAGCTGAGGCATTGGCCGTTGAAGAGAATGTGGTGCAGTGGGTTTTGAATCAAGTAAAAGTCACCGACAAATCAGTTGCTTTTGAAGAGCTGATGGGTAACGCAGGTTAAGCTAAATCATGACTTCAGGAGGCTCTATGTTTGGTGCGCAGTACATACAAAATGGTCAAGGGAGCATGGGTTCCTCGATGCATGAGCCACAAGGCTTGGGCATGGTGCCTATGGTGATCGAAACAAGCGGCCGTGGCGAACGAGCTTACGATATCTATTCGCGCTTGTTGCGGGAGCGGGTGATCTTTCTTGTTGGTCCAGTAAATGATGCTACGGCGAATGTGATTGTTGCCCAATTGCTTTTTCTGGAGTCGGAAAACCCCGATAAAGATATCTTTTTCTATATCAACTCTCCTGGTGGTTCGGTTTCTGCTGGCATGGCGATTTACGATACCATGCAGTTCATTAAATCTAACGTATCTACCTTGTGCATCGGGCAGGCGGCCAGTATGGGGGCGTTTTTATTGACAGCAGGTGAGAAAGGTAAACGTTATTGCTTGCCTAACTCACGAGTAATGATTCATCAACCCTTAGGTGGGTTCCAGGGTCAGGCATCTGACATTGAAATTCATGCCAAAGAGATTTTGTTTTTAAAGCAAAAGCTGAATGGCATGTTGGCAATGCATACTGGTCAATCATTAGAACAAATTGAGCGCGATACCGATCGTGATAATTTCTTGTCGGCTGAAGCGGCTGTGGCGTATGGTCTGGTCGATAAGGTTTTGACCAGTCGTACAGATGTTGTGACAAGCTGAATTAACTATTCGCGGAGATAACGATAGTGGAAAAGAAGACAGCAGACGGTGACAAACTGTTGTATTGCTCTTTTTGCGGCAAAAGCCAGCATGAAGTTAAGAAATTAATTGCTGGGCCTTCTGTCTTTATCTGTGATGAGTGTATTGACTTATGCAATGACATCGTTCGAGATGAAATTGCCAATTCAGATACTGAGGGTGAGAATGGCAATGGTTTGCCAACGCCAAAGGAAATTCGTGCGTTGCTTGATCAATATGTCATTGGTCAGGATGATGCAAAGAAAATTCTTGCCGTTGCTGTATATAACCACTACAAACGAATTCGCCATAAAGAAAAAGGCAGCGATGGCATTGAGCTGGCTAAAAGTAATATTTTGCTGATTGGCCCCACAGGTTCAGGTAAAACCCTGTTAGCTCAAACGCTTGCCCGTATGCTGAATGTGCCTTTTGTTATGGCCGATGCGACGACGCTAACCGAAGCTGGCTATGTGGGTGAGGATGTTGAAAATATCATTCAAAAGCTTTTGCAAAACTGCGACCATGATGTAGAAAAAGCGCAGCAAGGCATTATCTATATTGATGAAATTGATAAAATTTCACGCAAGGCAGATAATCCCTCAATTACGCGAGATGTTTCTGGTGAAGGTGTTCAGCAAGCCTTGTTGAAGCTTATTGAAGGCACGGTAGCCAGTATTCCCCCTCAAGGTGGGCGAAAGCATCCCAATCAAGATTTCATCCAAATCGATACAACCAATATTCTGTTCTTCTGTGGTGGTGCATTTGATGGCTTGGATAAAGTTATTCGTGCGCGCTCAGAAAAAGGAGGAATCGGATTTGGTGCTGAAGTAAAAAGTCGGGATGCCGGGAGTGTTTCTGATGTGCTGCGTGAAGTCGAGCCGGAAGACTTGATTAAGTTCGGACTTATACCCGAGTTAATTGGGCGTCTGCCTGTATTGGCGACGCTAAGAGAGCTAGATGAGGCTGCTTTAGTTGAGATTTTGATCGAGCCAAAAAATGCTTTGGTGAAACAGTATCAAAAGCTGTTTTCCATGGAGGGGGTGGAGTTGGAAATCCGTCCTTCAGCATTGCAGGCGATTGCTAAAAAGGCTTTGAAGCGTAAAACAGGTGCCCGAGGATTGCGGTCTATTTTAGAAAACGTACTTCTGGATACGATGTACGAATTGCCGACAATGGAAAATGCAACAAAAGTTGTTGTAGATGAAACAACAATAGACAGCGGTGCCCAGCCATTGATTATTTTCGAAGATCAACCCAAGGTTTCCGGCGCTAATTGATCTGCGCATCATGCGCAGAGAGCTGAAATTTTTTCAGCTCTTGATATTTCTTCACTCAGCCTCATATGGCAAATGTGATTTATAACTTTAAAGGACACGATGATGTCTGATCAGATGGATTCCCCAACAACAACGCCTGTTAGCGCCGATGTTTCGGCAACACCCCTATTGCCATTACGAGATGTAGTGGTGTTTCCGCATATGGTCATCCCGCTGTTTGTCGGACGCCCTAAATCTATCAAAGCGTTAGAGTTGGCGATGGAAGGCGGTAAGAACATTCTTTTAGTGGCGCAAAAGCATGCGGCTAAAGATGAGCCTACAGTCGATGATATGTACGATATTGGCTGTATGGCCAATATTCTACAAATGCTGAAACTCCCCGATGGCACAGTCAAGGTTCTGGTTGAGGGGGTAGAGCGGGCAAAGGTGCTAAGTGTTGAAGATGCGGGAGAGCTATTTACGGCAAACATTTCGGCGATTGCGGACGAAAGTGTCGCTAATCATGAGATTGAAGCCATGCGACGCACAGTGCTGGCGCAATTTGATCAGTACGTTAAGCTAAACAAAAAAATTCCACCAGAAGTGTTGACTTCTTTGGCGGGGATCGATGAAGGTGGAAGGCTTGCTGATACGATTGCAGCGCACTTGCCGCTGAAGTTGGAGCAAAAACAAGAGGTTCTGGAATCGATTAGCGTGACAGTTCGGCTCGAAAAACTGCTTGGCCAGCTAGAGGCTGAGTTGGATATTTTACAAGTTGAAAAGCGGATACGCGGTCGCGTCAAGCGACAGATGGAAAAAAGTCAGCGTGAGTATTATCTCAATGAACAAGCCAAAGCTATTCAGAAAGAATTAGGTGAGGGTGAAGAAGGCGCTGATATTGATGAGCTTGAGAAAAAAATTAAAGCCGCCGGTATGAGCAAGGAGGGCTTGCAAAAAGCAACGAACGAGTTGAAAAAACTTAAACTAATGTCGCCGATGGCAGCAGAAGCTTCGGTGGTTAGGAATTATATTGAAACCCTAATCGGTCTACCCTGGCGTAAAAAATCGCGTATTAGTAAAGATTTGCCCGCAGCAGAGAAGCTGCTGGATAAGGATCACTATGGCTTAGAAAAAGTTAAAGAGCGAATTGTTGAGTACTTGGCTGTTCAGCAGCGAGTAGATAAAGTTAAAGCACCTATTTTGTGTTTAGTTGGGCCGCCAGGCGTGGGTAAAACATCGCTTGGGCAATCTATTGCTAAAGCAACGAATCGGAAATTTGTTCGCATGGCCTTAGGTGGTGTGCGTGACGAAGCTGAGATTCGCGGGCATCGCCGTACTTACATTGGTTCCATGCCAGGCAAGATTTTGCAAAACATGGCTAAGGTTGGTGTCAAGAATCCGTTGTTTTTGCTTGATGAAGTCGACAAGATGGGCCAGGATTTTCGTGGAGATCCCTCCTCTGCGTTGCTTGAGGTATTAGATCCTGAGCAAAATCACACGTTTGAAGATCATTATGTGGAAGTCGATTTTGATTTGTCTGACGTTATGTTTGTTGCTACGGCGAATACGTTGAATATTCCCCATGCCCTGCTCGATAGAATGGAAATCATTCGTTTGTCCGGTTATACGGAAGATGAAAAAGTGAGTATCGCAATGCGTTATTTGCTTGCAAAGCAGATGAAAAACAATGGGATCAAGCTTTCTGAATTAACAGTCACTGAAGATGCGGTGCGCGATATTGTCCGTTATTACACAAGAGAGGCTGGCGTACGTTCACTTGAACGCGATATTTCAAAAATTTGTCGCAAAGTGGTTAAGTCACTTGTGATGCGGCCACGCAAAAACAAGCTGATTGTGAACGAAAAAAATCTTGATAAATATTTGGGCGTGCGTCGCTATAGCTTCGGTATGGCCGAAAAAGAAAATCAAGTCGGTCAAGTGACTGGATTAGCCTGGACTGAAGTTGGTGGCGAATTGTTGACGATTGAAGCCATTGTGTTGCCTGGAAAAGGAAAAACGACTACAACAGGCAAGTTGGGCGAAGTCATGCAGGAATCAATTCAGGCAGCTTTGTCCGTTGTAAGAAAACGCAGTAAGCAATTAGGTATCTCTGAGGATTTTTACCAAAAAAGTGACTTGCATATCCATTTGCCTGAAGGGGCGACGCCTAAAGATGGTCCAAGTGCTGGTATTGCAATTTGTACGGCATTGGTTTCAGCGCTTACTGAGATCCCCGTCAGAGCGGATGTTGCGATGACAGGAGAAATAACATTACGGGGTGAAGTTTTGCCGATTGGCGGGTTAAAAGAGAAGCTGCTTGCTGCTGTGCGCGGGGGGGTGCGTTTAGCGCTAATTCCCGAAGAAAATGTTAAGGATCTGGCAGAAATTCCGGATATTATTAAAAATCGTATTGAAATTAAACCTGTTCGCTGGATTGATAATGTGTTGGAATTGGCGTTGGCAAGATTGCCGACGCCATTAGATGAAAATTCGGAAATACCTGTTGAAACCAAAACAGTCGTAGACTCGAGCGTAAATACTGTTTTGCCGCATTGAATTGGTACACAGAAATGTATTAGTTAATGATAGAATTTCCATCTACGCTCAACAATTAGATTTTGTTCAGCGGGTGCTTAGCTCAGTTGGTAGAGCGTCGCCCTTACAAGGCGAATGTCGGCGGTTCGAGCCCGTCAGTACCCACCATTAAAAACAAAGGCGAACATTTGTTCGCCTTTGTTACATCTAGGGTTTATAGCTATGTTTGACAGCGTTCGTAACAACAAAAAAATCGTTCAACTCTTTCTTGTTCTTATTACTATTCCTTTTGCGTTATGGGGGGTTGAGTCTTATATTTCTCAGAGTAGTGGCGGAGAAGAAATTGCAACAGTTGGTAAGGTGAAAATCACGCAACAAGAACTCAATGCGGCTCTGAATGAACAAAAAGAACGCTTGAGTGCGCAAATGGGTGCTTCTTTTGATGCGTCTGCTTTTGACACCACCCAAGCTCGCCAGCAAGTCCTGGATGGATTGGTGACAAAAAAACTTTTGGCTTTGGAGGTCAATCAAAGCAAATTGTCCGTCAGCAAAAATGAGCTAGTCAACACCATCGCAAGCATTCCAGCGTTTCAGGAAAATGGCCAGTTTTCGGCTAGTCAATATGAAGCAGCCTTATCTTCTCAAGGCATCAGGCCAGAGTTTTTCGAGGCGAGGGTTCGTCAAGATTTGATGGTGCAGCAATTGACTCTGCCTGTATCTTCTGCGCGCCTTCTTAGTGCAGCTTCAGCTGCTCACTGGTTGTCTGTAAAGCTAGAGCAGCGCGTGATTGATGAAGTGCAATTGCCTTATGTAAATTATTACTCTCAAGTCAATTTATCACCGGATGCTGCTCATAAGTATTATGTTGAGAACGGGAAGTTATTTGAGTTGCCTGAGCAAGTACGTGCTGAGTTTGTTGTGCTTAATGCAGATGCACTAGCAGCAAAAATTGATATTGATGAGCCAGCTATTAAAGCTCGGTATGAGGCGGATTCAAGCCGCTATACGGAGCCTGAATCGAGACGGGCGAGTCATATTCTTATCGCCTTGACTAAGGATGCAGAAGATCCAACAGTTAAGTTGGCACAACAAAAGGCACAAAGTATTCTTAATCAACTCAATCAAAATAAATCCAGTTTTGATGTATTGGCAAAACAAAACTCTCAAGACTTGCAGTCTGCTGAAAAGGGCGGCGATTTAGGCTGGTTTGGCCGCGGACTGATGACAAAAGCGTTTGAAGATGCAGTCTTCAGTGCAAAAGAAAATGGGCCTCCAGTGCTTGCTCGAACCGAGTTTGGTTTTCATGTTATCCGTGTGACTGGAGTTAAGCCGCAAAGAGTCAAGCTATTTGATGAGGTTAAGGAAGCTATAGCTGCGGAACTAAAACGCGATTTAGGGGCAAAGCAATATGCAGAGGCTGTAGAGTCTTTTGGCAATATGGTTTATGAGCAATCCGACAGTTTGTCACCGGTGATGGCGAAGTGGAAAATCAACTCGGAAAAAACGGGCTGGTTGAAAAAAACTGATAAATTAGCATTTCCATTTGATAATAAAAAACTTTTGAATGCTTTATTCAATGCCGATACGATCAAGAAAAAACACAACACTGAAGCAGTAGAAGTGCTTCCTGGGGTTTTGGTGGCGGCAAGAGTCTTGGAGTATAAGCAGGCAAGTCGACAAGACTTCTCTAGTGTTAAGGCGACGATCGAGAACCAGTTAATTCAATCTGCTGCAGAGAAGTTAGCAGTTAAAGATGGTGAAGAAAAGTTATTACTCTTAACAAAAGACGGTGGTGCAAGTCTTTCTTGGTCAATGCCTAAAACATTGAGTCGTACATCGGTCGGTGTAGTGCCACCTAATGCGTTAAATGCTATTTTCAAAGCAAAAGTAAACAAGTTGCCTTCGTTTGTTGGAGTTGCCAATCAAGCGGATTACAGCTTATATCGTATCACTGCAGTCAAAGCAGCCAATTCAGGCACTGATAGTCCAGAAAATCGTCTCATGTTGTCATCATACGAACAGGCGGTGACTGAAGAGGAGGTCTCAGCTTGGGTTGCTACGTTAAAAGAAAAATTTCCAGTTAAAACTAAAAATTAGTGCTAGATATTCGCTAAATCAGTGTTCTAAGAGTGTAAAGCAGCGGTTCAAAGATGCTTAATGGCCAGACGGTCGGCAAAAAGTCAAAGGTGGCATTCAGTTTTATGAGAAGCATGTAATAGAAACCTCTGTAAAAATTTTTGCAGAAGTTAATGCTGATAATTTAAATGGGGAAGTATGGCAACAAACCAATATATCGGAGCTCGGTTTGATATGGCGATACTGGCAGCCTGCATGATGAAACCTTTTTTAATTTATTTTGCTGTCAAATTTTGCGGCGTGCCTAACTGCAATGTCTTGCGTTGGTTCGTGACGCTAGCGGTCACCGATACGCCTTAACGCAAGTTCCCTTTAACAAGAGTCACTGGCGTCTGGTCAATCAGGGCGCAATTACGACTGCGTACATCGCTATTTATGACCGCCGTTTTTTCTTCCCAATGAATCTCGGTACCAGCTTTCTTGCTGCGGCATTTGTAAAGTGTTGCGGAACGGATGCCGTGTTCCCGCCTTCTGCTTGCTTGAGAATGGTGATGATCTGGCTGTCTGAAAAGCGTGACGTCTTGATGTAAAACCTTCTCGGGTTGCTGTGGAGAAAGTTTTACTTTTAACTGCCGTTAGTTTCCGGAGGGATTATCCCGCAGTATGGCAACTCGATAAAGAACTAGCGATTGAATATATTATTTCTGGAGATAAGTTATGGAAGAGTTTTGGTATTACACGTTATAGTCATATTGCTTTTTATGATTATGATGAAACCGAGAAGATGGCTGAATGTGGGCTTCTAAAAATCCATCGTACATGCGGCGCGGTATCGTGACTGATTGCTTTACTTATGATCAAGTATTACGATTCCATCATCGCCCCCCCATAATTGTTGTCTTGATTTAAAAAATTGATTTTCATAATGGCCAGACTTATCTTGTTTAACAAGCCTTACGGTGTATTGACGCAATTTACGCACGAATCAGGTCGCGTTACTTTGGCGGATTTTATTAAAATACCTAAGGTTTATCCTGCCGGACGTTTGGATTCAGATTCAGAAGGATTGCTTTTGTTAACTGATGATGGTCAATTACAGGCCAAAATTTCTCACCCTAGGCACAAATTATTGAAAACTTATTGGGCTCAAGTCGAAGGTGAGCCTACTGATGAAGATTTAACGGCCCTTCGCAATGGGGTTAGTTTGGGGGGCTTTACGACGCTACCTGCACAAGTAGATATCATCGTCGAGCCTAGCGGATTGTGGGTACGTCAACCTCCGATTCGTTATCGAGCGAGAATACCCACAACTTGGTTGCGGCTCAGGATTACGGAAGGAAAAAATCGGCAAGTTCGTCGCATGACTGCAAAAATTGGCTTTCCTACTTTAAGGCTAGTTCGCTGGGCTGTAGGTGGTTGGGATTTGACTAACTTACCCCAAGGCCATTGGCGTGAAGTTATCTATTAGGACGGGCCATTGATCAACTTATCTCAAGTAAAAGAGCGGCTCAGGTATGCTTTAAACATCTTTTTGGTATTGATTAGCATGTTTATGGGTAGTATTTTTTGTCCATTTGCTGCGGCAAAACCAGAAAGCAATGCTCAATTGATTGAGGTTAAACATAGGCCACTTACTAAAGCTGACTTATTGATAGCCTCATATCGCATAGAGGTAGAGATTGCAAAAACATTAAAACAACGTGCTGAAGGCTTGATGTTTCGGCATACCCTGGGGCAACATCAGGGAATGTTATTTGTCTTTCCTTCTTCTATGAAGTATTGCATGTGGATGCGGAATACTTTTATTCCCATTTCGGTCGCTTTTTTAGATGAAAGCGGGCATATCCTTAATATAGAGGATATGGAGCCAAAAACAGAAACTGCACATTGTGCGAAAAAAAGTGCACGTTATGTACTAGAAATGAACAAAGGCTGGTTCGACCAACAGGGAATTGCTGTTGGCACGCAAGTGAAAGGAATTCCCTAAAAATGGTTTCCTAGGGTACAGCGTTTATTTTTACGATAGCTGAGCATAAAAATAAAAGGCATTGAGAATAAGTCTAAAAATATAGATAAAAAAAAGCTGCATCTTCCACCAGGAGATGCAGCTTTTTTAGAAAACAGTTTAATAAAAATTAGAGTGCTTTAATAGCCGCAGAGAGGCGGCTCTTTTGGCGAGCAGCTAAGTTCTTATGAATAATTTTTTTGTCGGCGATTGAGTCGATGATTTTTTGTGAGGCAATAAAAACAGTTTGAGCACTTGCTTTGTCACCAGTTGCAATCGCTTTGCGAACTTTTTTAATTGCAGTACGCAAAGATGAACGTTGATCTACGTTGTGCACGCGTTGATTAGCGGACTGGCGTGCGCGTTTGCGAGCTTGTGCTGTATTAGCCATAGTGAATAATTAATAAGAAAAGAAAGATGGAAACATTAAAAAGATTTTTAATTATAAAAGACTCTTTAGGTAGATGCAAGGGGTAGATGTAATGCTCAGGGAGTGTTTTCATTAAAAAAATCTGGCTTTTTGCGATTTTTCTATTTCGTCTATTGGGCTGGTTTTTGATTTTTTTTACTTGTATGGGGAGTAACGCTTAAAACGCTAGCATTGAGCCTACCGCTGGCGAGCTCAATGTCAATTAATTGACCTGTTGCCGTATCAAGAACATTGCTAATTACATGACCTTGCCCATCACGAATAATCGCAAAGCCACGTGAGAGTGTATTTTCTGGGTTGAGATGTTCTAGTGCTTCGGATATTTTATCTAGGATATTGTTTTTTTTAATAAAAAAAGAATTCTTAATATATTTAAAGCGTTGGTCTAATAAAGTGATTTGTCCTTGATGCTGCTGAGTCCGGGGTTTAGCATGACTAAGTTGCATGCTTAATTGGTTGAGTTGATGCTGCTCGTTTTGCAAAAAATAATCAGTATGGCGCTTAAACTGGGTTTCAAGTTGACTTATTTGGATTTGGCGTTGGGTTAGGGCTTTACGCGGATGGACAAGTCTTTCACCGAGGTGGTCAATACGCTGTTGATTGATTGAAATTTGGTGGTGCATTGTGCGCAATAGTTTTTGATGTATCGATATTAGTCTTTGGGGCTGTGCATACCAGTATTGAGTTGCGATTTCTGCTGCTGCGGTGGGTGTGGGAGCGCGTAAATCGGCTACAAAGTCAGCAATGGTGGCATCTGTTTCATGACCTACGCCACTGATGATCGGTATTGTGCTAATTGCTATAGCGTTGGCAACTATTTCTTCGTTAAATGACCAAAGGTCTTCAATACTGCCACCACCACGCACTAGAAGCAGAACATTGCATTCGCGCCGCTGGTTAGCCAAGGCGATGGTGTTGGCAATTGAAATTGATGCCAAATCCCCTTGAACAGGTGTGGGATAGAGTACGACAGAAATATGGGGGGCGCGACGTTGCAGTGTGGTCAGTACATCTTGCAGTGCTGCCGCTTTTGGCGAGCTTATGATGCCGATAGTATGGGGGAATATTGGTATAGGTTTTTTGCGTTCTGACGCAAAAAGTCCTGCTGTTTCAAGTTTCTGCTTTAATTGAGAAAACGCTTCAAATAAGCGTCCAAGCCCTGCACGGCGAAGGGTTTCGATATTTAATTGAAAGTCACCTCGTGGTTCGTACAATGAAACAAGTGCTCGTGCTTCAACTTGCTGACCATTTTCAATGCGCCAAGGAATGAGTTGCATTCGTGTCCGAAACATTACACAGCGGGCCTGGGCGTTATGATCTTTGAGCGTAAAGTAAATATGTCCGGATGTCGCGCGTGTTAGGTTGGAAACTTCCCCTGTTACCCAGAGCAAGGGGAATGTTTGCTCAAGAGTTTGGCGTGTCAGCCGATTAAGCTCGCTAATGGAAATGGGTGCTGTAAATAGGGTCATGGTGAAAATTGAAGACATTAAAATTCAATGAGCGGATGTTAAATGCAAATTAAAAATGGATTGATTAAATTTGAGACGGCTTAAAAAAGTGACTTATTTGTTGAGACTTAGAAAAAATCTGTGCATTTTTCCACTGAGTTATCCACAGAATTTGGGGATAACCTAAAGGATTTGCCGAATAAAGCAGGTGTTGATGTTTTTTCCGTGTTGCCCAAAACATAGCTTCCGGATAAAGTGCAGACTTTGCTGGTGACTAGGAGTTGTTCACGTGTTTGCAATTATTCAAGCAGCTGGTTGGCCTATTTGGCCGTTGTTGTTTGCATCCGTTATTTCGGTTGCGTTGATTATTGAGAGAGCCTCAGTTTTGCGGCAAAGGAAGGTCTTGCCGACAGGCGTATTGCAAGGCGCGATTGCGGAATACCGTCAAAATGGGGCAGATGATGCTTTTATTGCGAAGTTAGAAAGTCATTCCCCGCTTGGACGAGTTTTGGCTGCAGGCGTACGAAATGCAAAAAGTTCTCGCGAAGTAATGAAGGAGTCAATCGAGGAAGCGGGTCGTGGCGTAGCACATGATCTCGAACGATATCTCACGACGCTGGGCACGATTGCAACTATTGCGCCGTTGATGGGCTTGTTTGGCACAGTGGTGGGCATGATAGAGATTTTTGGTGCGCCAACGGCTTCTGGCAATAACCCGCAAGCATTGGCACATGGTATTTCTGTTGCGCTTTATAATACTGGGTTTGGTCTGGTGATTGCTATCCCCAGCATGATTGCGTATCGTCACTTTAGGGCGCAAGTGGATGGGTTTTTGGTTGAAATGGAAGAAGAAGCCATTAAGCTCGTTGAGATGATCCATGGTGATCGCAAGTAGGCGCGGGCGATGAATTTTCAACGTAATCGGCAACGTGAGATGCCGGAAATCAATCTCATCGCTTTGATTGATGTGTTGTTGGTCATTTTGATTTTTGTCATGACCACAACCACATACTCAAAGCTGTCCGGCTTGGAAATCAATTTACCAACGGCTGACGCGCCACAAAGTAAAGAACAACCAGAGGAAATTAATGTCACTATTACGGCTGTTGGTGAGACATTAATCAACAAAGTACCAGTGCCAGGCGAGGATGTGGCGGCAATTCAACAAGCGCTGCAAAAGCGTGTGACTTCACCTGATAAATTGCCTGTGGTTATTATCAACGCAGATGCTAAAGCCACGCATCAAAAAGTCATTGATGTAATGCAAGCAGCTCAAGCGGCTGGACTTTCGCAAATTTCCTTTGCAACACAAAAAGCACAGCACTAATGCGGCAGGTGGCGCTGATTTTTGGCGTCGTCGCGGTTTTCTAGCTTGCCTTCTTTACCCGCTCTCGCTTTGCTTCTTTGCTGTTACCTGGTTGCGCATTACGCTATACAGATTAGGTTTTTTATCGGTACATCGTTTGCCTGTTCCAGTGGTGGTGATTGGCAATTTGACCGTCGGTGGTACGGGTAAAACGCCATTGATTTTGTATTTGGTCAGGGCGCTAAGTGAGCAAGGCATGCACCCAGGTGTTGTGAGCCGAGGCTATGGCGGTGTGGCAAAAGGTGTCCAAGAAGTCATGGCGGATAGTCAGGCGATGATAGTAGGAGATGAGCCTTTGCTGCTTGCGCAACGCAGCCAATATCCGGTATTCATTGGCCGCAATCGTGCGCAAGCCGCACAATCCTTATTAGCGAAATATCCTGACTGCGATATCATTTTGTCTGACGATGGTCTGCAGCATTATCGGCTTGCGCGGGATGTTGAGCTTGCTGTATTTGATCAGCGCGGCATCATGAATGGTTGGCCGCTACCTGCAGGGCCGCTGCGTGAGCCCATGAAGCGATTGTCACGCGTGGATGCCATAGTATTGAATGGTAGCGCCGTATCACCAGCGCCGACATTTCGAGGTGAAACATTTACGATGCGGCTGGAAGGCCAGATATTTCGCCGCCTAGACCAACCCGCGATCACCTGTGGTGTGGATGATCTTAAAGACCGACGGCTTCACGCGGTTGCTGGCATCGGCTCGCCGCAGCGATTTTTTGACTACTTGCAGACATTGGGTTTAACGTTTTCGCCGCACCCATTTCCTGACCATCATCAGTATCAAGCGCACGATCTCCAGTTGATTGGTGACGCCATCCTGACGACTGAGAAGGATGCCGTAAAATTGGCACGAATTAATACACCCTTGCCAGTATGGGTTTTGCCTGTGACAGCCCGAGTGACACCCGACCTTGTGCGTTTTATTTTGGAGAAAATCAATGGATCACCGCCTGCTTGAAATACTTGTTTGTCCTGTGTGCAAAGGGACGCTGGATTATCGTAAGGCAGCGCTAGAGCTTGTTTGCTTGGGATGCAAGCTGGCTTTCCCCCTGAAAGACGACATTCCTGTGATGCTGGAAGAGACTGCACGAAAACTCAAGGCAGATGAAGTTTGATGCAGTTCCGCGTTGTTATTCCTGCCCGCTGGGCATCTACGCGCTTGCCAGGCAAGCCCTTGGCCGATATTGGCGGGAAACCCATGGTGGTGCGTGTAGCTGAGGCTGCCGCTCAAAGTGGTGCTGATGAAATTCTGATTGCCACCGATGATGATCGGGTTGTTACTGCCGCTGCCGCACATAGGTTTACTGCGCTAATGACGCGAAAAGATCATGCCTCAGGTACCGATCGTTTAGCGGAAGTCGCTGTTTTGCGTGGATGGGATGAAGATACCATTGTGGTAAATGTACAAGGCGATGAGCCTTTGATTGAGCCGGCATTGATTTTCCAGGTGGCTAATGCTTTGGCAGTGGATAAAAAAGCGGCGATTGCGACAGCCGCGCATCCAATTACGCATCTCGCTGAATTTTTAAACCCTAATGCGGTTAAGGTGGTTGTGGATGAGGAAAATCGCGCGTTGTATTTTTCACGCGCTCCCATCCCTTGGCCGCGAGATGCTTTTGCCACAAGTTTATTGTCTATGCCGCAAGATTTTTCCAATCATCTACCTGAGGGTTTGCTTGCACGTCGGCATATTGGTTTATACGCCTATCGAACCCGGTTTTTGCGTCAATATAATGAATTGCCTTCTGTTGCACTTGAACAATGGGAATCGCTAGAGCAGTTGCGTGCGCTAGCTCACGGTTTTGTTATTCAAGTAGTCGATTGCAAGCTGGTTCCAGCGGCTGGTGTGGATACACCGGAGGATTTAGCCAGGGTGCAGCATGAGTTTGCATTGCGTAATTGTTCTGTTTGACCCATTTGCTAATTGCCAGTATCTTCACGCGGACAAAAACATTCAAATTTTTATCAGTTCATCATTTTTTTGGAGTTTGACTAACTATGCGTTTGATTCTTCTGGGGCCACCAGGTGCAGGCAAGGGTACCCAAGCAGGGGCGGTAACTAAAAAATTCAATATCCCTCAAATTTCTACAGGGGATATGCTCAGAGCTGCTGTGAAGGCAGGTACGCCCTTGGGTCAAGAGGCGAAAAAAATCATGGATGCAGGCGGACTTGTTTCTGATGACATCATTATTGGCTTAGTTAAAGAACGCTTGAAAGCGGCAGACTGCGCAGCGGGTTATTTGCTCGATGGTTTTCCTCGCACAATACCGCAAGCAGAAGCCATGAAGTCCGAAGGGGTGGTAATTGATTTTGTTGCTGAAATTGATGTGCCAGACACTGAAATTGTTGTGCGCATGAGCGGACGCCGGATCCATCCGGGGTCGGGCCGTACTTATCATGTGATTTTTAATCCACCTAAAATCGAAGGCCAGGATGACATTACTGGCGAGTCATTGATACAACGTGATGACGATCGGGAAGAAACCGTTAAGAAGCGCTTGGATGTTTATCGTGCACAAACGCTACCTTTAGTTGATTACTATCAAGCGTGGGCAAAGCAAGGCGGACAGGGGGCACCCCAATATATCCATATTGACGGTTTAGGGCCGGTGGAAAAGGTTACTGAGAAGTTGCTAACTGCATTAAGTTAAAACTAAGAGAGTCGTCGATATGGGAATTAAAAACGCTTTTTATGCACAATCTGGTGGTGTAACAGCAGTGATTAATGCCTCTGCTTGCGGTGTTATTGAGACAGCCCGCGCACATCCCGATCGTATTGGCAAAGTTCTGGCCGGTCGAGATGGCATTATTGGTGCTTTGACTGAAGATTTGATTGATACATCACTGGAATCTGTAGCGGATATTGCGCGTTTGCGCCATACGCCTGCGGGTGCTTTTGGTTCTTGTCGCTATAAGCTCAAAAGTCTGGAGCAAAGCCGCCGTGAGTTTGAGCGCTTGATTGATGTATTTAAAGCACATAATATCGGTTATTTTTTTTATAACGGTGGTGGTGATTCTGCGGATACATGCCTGAAGGTATCGCAATTGTCCGCTAGCATGGGTTATCCGCTGCAAGCGATTCATATTCCTAAAACAGTGGACAACGATCTGCCACTCACGGACACTTGTCCAGGGTTTGGTTCTGTCGCTAAATATGTAGCTACTTCCATGCGCGAAGCCGGGTTGGATGTGGCGTCCATGGCTAGAACTTCAACTAAGGTCTTTGTATTTGAAGTGATGGGTCGCCATGCAGGATGGATTACTGCAGCCTGTGCTTTGGCAGCAAACAACGAGAGTGAAGCACCGCATCTTTTATTATTGCCTGAGATCAAGTTTGACGAAGCGCGTTTTTTGCTGCGTGTTAAAGAGTCAGTAGAGCGTTATGGTTATTGTGCGATTGCTGTCTCAGAGGGTTTGTGCGGCCCGGATGGCAAGCTGATGGCAGCTGGCATGACCGATGCCTTTGGTCATGCCCAGTTAGGTGGTATCGGTCCCCAAATTGCGCAATTAGTTAAGGATAAGCTCGGTTATAAGTATCATTGGGCTGTTGCCGACTACTTGCAACGGGCGGCTCGTCATATTGCTTCGCGAACAGACGTTGAGCAGGCTTATGCGGTTGGTAAGGCGGGTGTGGAAATGGCGCTTGCAGGCAAGAATGCTGTCATGCCAGCAATTCGTCGTCTCGCAGATTTCCCGTATCAATGGGATATTGTTGAAGCGCCGTTAGCTCAGGTTGCCAATGTAGAGCGAAAAATGCCTGCTGAATTTATTACTCCAGACGGTTTTGGTATTACGGCTGTTGCACGAAATTATCTTGCGCCACTAATTTCAGGCGAAGATATTCCGCCATTTAAAGATGGTTTGCCGGATTATGTTCGACTAAAAAATACCAGTGTTGTTAAAAAGCTGGAGGTATTTTCAATTTGATGTAACCACAACGATGTAACCAATAAAGGGAGAGAGAGCATGTCGTCTGCGCTAATGTTTGCTTTGGTCTGTGCTGTACTCGCAATTGTTTATGGTGGAATTTCGAGCCGATGGATATTGTCGCAATCTGCCGGTAACGATCGAATGCGAGAAATTGCAGCGGCGATTCAAGAGGGCGCGCAAGCCTACTTAAATCGTCAATACATGACAATTGGTATTGTTGGCGCGATTCTCTCCGTGATTATTTTTTTCACGTTGGGTTGGCAAACGGCTGTTGGTTTTGTTATTGGTGCTGTTTTGTCCGGCGCGGCTGGTTACATCGGGATGAATGTTTCTGTGCGCGCTAATGTGCGTACTGCGGAAGCTGCCAGGATAGGAATAAATGAAGCGCTTAACGTAGCTTTTCGTGGTGGTGCTATCACTGGCATGCTGGTGGTTGGCCTCGGTTTGCTTGGCGTCACAGGTTATTACGTGTTTCTGAAAAGCATAGGTGGGACGGCCTCAACGCTTGAGAGCATTGTTCACCCTTTGGTTGGTTTGGGTTTTGGCTCGTCTTTGATATCAATTTTTGCTCGATTGGGTGGCGGTATTTTTACCAAAGGCGCAGATGTAGGTGCCGATTTGGTGGGTAAAGTCGAGGCAGGTATTCCAGAGGACGATCCGCGTAATCCGGCAGTAATAGCTGATAACGTAGGTGATAACGTGGGCGACTGCGCGGGTATGGCTGCTGACTTGTTTGAAACATATGCAGTGACTATTGTTGCCACGATGCTTTTGGCTTCTTTACTCTTTAAATCGTCGGATTTGATGGCTGAAGCAGCTATTACTTATCCACTAGTGCTTGGTGGTTTTTCGATTATTGCATCGATTGTAGGTGCAATGTTCGTCAAAACATCGCCTGGTGGCAAAATCATGAATGCGCTCTACAAGGGGTTACTTGTTTCTGGTGTGATGGCATTAATTGCTTTTTATCCTTTGACCAGCTGGCTGATTGACGACCACTTAATGGATGCTTTACTTGGCATAAGTGGTGGCTCGCAAATGAGACTCTACGGTGCTTCAGTGGTTGGTTTGGTGCTGACAGGACTGATGGTATACATCACCGAGTATTACACCGGGACTGACTTCAAACCTGTTCGTCATATTGCCGAAGCATCAACTACGGGTCATGGTACAAATATCATTGCCGGATTAGGTGTGTCAATGAAATCAACCGCTTGGCCTGTGCTGTCAGTGTGCGCTGCTATTTGGTCTTCGTATGCCTTAGGTGGGTTGTATGGAATCGCTATTGCTGCCGTGTCAATGCTTTCAATGG
The DNA here is from genome assembly GCA_002422995.1 of Rhodocyclaceae bacterium UBA6160. Taxonomy (GTDB): domain Bacteria; phylum Pseudomonadota; class Gammaproteobacteria; order Burkholderiales; family Rhodocyclaceae; genus Rugosibacter. The sequence continues at coordinate 2,474 of DIUK01000034.1, read as the reverse complement.
CTGGCATTGTGGTTGCGCTTGATGCCTATGGACCAATCACGGACAATGCCGGTGGCATTGCTGAAATGGCTGATTTGCCCGATTCAGTGCGTGGCGTTACCGATCCTCTAGATGCTGTTGGCAATACAACCAAAGCGGTTACCAAAGGATATGCAATTGGTTCTGCAGGCTTGGCGTCTCTCGTTTTGTTTGCTGATTTCACGCATGGACTCGAAGTGTCAGGAAAAAGTTTTGCCTTTGATTTGTCTGATCCTGCTGTCATTATTGGACTTTTTATTGGTGGCTTGATTCCTTATCTTTTTGGTGCCATGGCCATGGAAGCGGTAGGCCGTTCAGCCGGTGCAGTTGTGGTTGAAGTGCGGCGGCAGTTTCGTGATATCAAAGGAATTATGGATGGAACAGCTAAGCCTGAATATGGTACTTGCGTAGATATGCTTACCAAAGCAGCGATTAAAGAAATGATGATCCCTTCGTTGCTTCCTGTTGTTGTGCCGGTGGTCACTGCTTTTGGCATGAATGCGTTAATGGGGCCGGGTGCCGGCGTGCGGGCCTTGGGTGGTGTATTAATGGGAACCATTGTGACTGGTATTTTTGTCGCGATATCGATGACTACTGGAGGAGGGGCGTGGGATAACGCAAAAAAATATATTGAAGATGGGCACTTTGGGGGCAAAGGTTCTGAAGCTCACAAGGCAGCTGTGACCGGTGATACTGTTGGAGACCCATACAAAGACACTGCAGGCCCGGCAGTGAATCCATTGATTAAAATAATTAATATAGTTGCGCTCTTAATCGTACCTTTAATTGTTTAACGGTTTCCAAAAGCGGTATATACCGCTTTTGGAAACTTTTGCCAGAAACTCCTGTATGCTATTTAAATATAAGTAATAAGCATTAAATTATGCAATTTTTTTGTAAACAAATACCTTCACCCATTGAAGGTCGCTAAACTTTCGGACATAATACGACCCTCTTGAAGCCCATTGCAGGATATGGGCGAATCCTAGCCGGGATGGCGGAATTGGTAGACGCAGCGGACTCAAAATCCGCCGCCGAAAGGTGTGGGGGTTCGAGTCCCCCTCCCGGCACCACAACAAAGAAACGATTGACATCATTCGCATATCAATCGTTTAAAAACAGAAGGTTAAGTGGTAGTTTTTAACCTAATCTGTAATAAATTTGAAGTTCAAGAAAGCTAAAACTACACTTTGGTGCACATAATCTGCACACGGGGGAATAGTAGCTTCGATTTTTACCCATGAGGCTGGCTGGTGCGCTATTGTTACTGTCAAAGGCTTACGAAAGACAGCGACATTCCGGACCAAGAGGGAAGCGCAGGCGTGGGTTTGGCAACAGAATTGCGGTTGCGGAACAATCTGAAACGCTCCCCCGCAGAGTTGCATACTGTGCGCGCCATGCTGAAAAAGTACGCAGAAACCATTACCCCGCTAAAAGCAGGAAAGTGGGCAGAGGGCTGCGGATTAACGCATTGCTGCGGGACTTCCCTGTGCTGGCTGACAAGCAGCTATCTGAAGTTGATACGCCAGAGTTGGTGGCGTGGCGTGATGCCTGGTTAAAAGTCGTATCAGCATCAGTAATGGTGGCTGTGCAATGCCTTCTGCGATGGCGCTTTGATATTTACGGTAGATTTTCCAACGCCGCTTCCCTTATTCCCAGCATGCAGGCAGTGGTCGACCAGTAGTCGCTAAAAGATGGCTATTCGACCAAAGCCACCGTCTTGATCTGTACCCACACGCGCTGTCCTTGATGGAGCTGGAGCTGGTCGCGTGAGCGGTGCGTGATACGGGCGAGCAGGGGGGTGTTATTGGGTGTGCCACCAACATTCAGCCGAACCAGTAGATGCGCGGGGTGGCGTGTCTCCGCAAAGGCTTCAATTTGTGCAGGCAGACGATTCACAATGCTGCTGTCCGTCACCTCAGTGAGCGCAATGCTCACATCGCTGGCGTGAATCGAGATTCTTGCCCGGCGGCCAAGCGGCATTTCGCGCAAGCCCGCATGGACACATCCCCCGGGAAAATCCAGCCGTGCGAGGTGATATTCAGCATCGTGTGCGCCGACGGTCACGTCGATCACCACGCCTGCATCCTGGTATTGTGCTAGCGGCAGGTCAAGCCTCGCTGTCAGCTCTGTCAGCGAGCCGCTGGCAATGGCTTTGCCCGCGTCCAGCATGACGAGGTGGTCGGCCAGGCGGGAGACTTCATCCAAGGCATGGCTGACATACAGGACAGGGATGGCCAGTTCATCGCGCAGGCGCTCCAGATACGGCAGTATCTCGCGCTTGCGCTCAAAATCCAGCGCAGCGAGTGGTTCGTCCATGAGCAAAAGTTTCGGCGCAGCCAGCAAGGCGCGGGCGATGGCCACTCGCTGGCGCTCGCCACCGGATAATCTCTCTGGCTGACGCAGCAGCAGATGGCCGATGCCCAGCAGTTCAACGATGTTGCGCTGATCGACCG
>DIUK01000144.1 GCA_002422995.1 Rhodocyclaceae bacterium UBA6160 | reverse complement strand
TTCTTCATGGGCTTGATGCTGTCGCGCATTTTGCAAGTTGCCCTGGGCTTTTCCAACGGCGGCTCGCTCATTGCCATGGCCGCAGGCGGCACAGGCGCGATCTTCTTTTCTTTGGCCAGCATTGCGGCAACCAGCAAACGTGACTTTTCCAACATGGGCAAGTTCTTGTTTATAGGCATGATCTTGTTGCTGGTCGCCATGGTTGCCAACATTTTCTTTCAGATCCCGGCGTTGTCCCTCACCATCTCAGCGATTGCCGTTGCGCTTTTTTCTGCCTACATTTTGTATGACATCAACCGCATCATCCAAGGCGGGGAAACCAATTACATCAGCGCAACCTTGGCGATTTATTTGAACATCTATAACGTGTTCGTCAATCTGCTCCATTTGTTAATGGCCTTTACCGGCGACCGTGACTGAAAAGTCGGCGCTGGCAGGACGGCGAGTTAACCTCTCGCCAACGAAAAACGGCCTTGCGAGGCCGTTTTTCGTTGGCTGTCCCACCCGATTAACTACCGTTCAAACACGGCAATAGATTCCACGTGTGCCGTATGCGGAAACATGCTGGCAATGCCCGCGCCTTTTAGTGCATAGCCTTTGTCATTGACCAGAATCCCTGCATCGCGCGCCAGGGTCGCCGGATTGCAAGACACATAAACAATCCGCCGTGGCGCAAGCTTTCCCTGCCCGTCCGAAGATACAGCAGGCAAAGCATTCACCAAGGCCAGCGCACCTTCCCTTGGCGGGTCGATCAATAATTTATCGGCTTTCCCGAGTGCAGCAAAACTCGCCTCCGTTACCTCAAACAAATTAGCTTCGGCAAAGCTGCATTGCCCAGACAAACCGTTGCGCGCTGCATTTTCTGCTGCCCGGCGCACCAAGGCTGCGCTGCCTTCAATGCCCACAACCGTTGCGCCAAGACGCGCAATCGGCAGGGTGAAATTCCCCAGACCACAGAACAAATCCACAATCCGCTCACCCGGTTGCGGGTCTAGCAAGGCCATCGCGCGGCGCACCAGCATGCGATTCACACCGGTATTCACCTGCGTAAATTCAGTCGGCGAAAAAAGAAAAGTCAAATCAAAGTCCGGCAAGGCATACATGAGGCTTGGTGCATCTTCAGGGTAAAACAAGGCCACCGTCTCCGGTCCTTTGGACTGCAAAAACCAAACCACGCCATGCGCATCGGCAAAGCGCCGCAAATGATCCTCATCTTCACCGCTCAATGGCGAAAGATGGCGCAGCAACAACACCGTTTGAATCTCACCAACAGCCACCTCGATCTGCGGAAAGTGCTCCGGTTCCGACATCAATGCGATCAGCTGCTTTAACTTGGGGATCAATGCCGATACGACAGGCGGCAGCACTGCGCAGGAATCCATAACGGCAACAAAGCTGCTGTGCTTTTCACGGAAACCAATCAACGCGCCCCCTTTTTTCGCTACCCACCGTGCGGAGAATCTTGCGCGATGACGATAACCCCAGGCACTCCCGGCAATTGGCGGATAAATCTGCTCGGGTTTAAGCCGCCCGATATGCCATAGCGCATCTTCTACCACGCGCTGCTTGGCAGCAGTTTGGGCAGCAATGTTCAAATGCTGCAAAGCGCAGCCGCCACAAACCCCGAAGTGCGGACAAGCCGGCACCACTCGTTGACTCGACGCACGCAGCACTTTCGTGACCGTCGCCTGCTCATAACTCGGCTTGCGGCGATAACTTGAAAACTCGACCAGCTCGCCGGGCAGTGCTCCTTCGATGAAAATGACTTTGCCGTCAACATGGGCGATACCTCGTCCTTCATTGTCGAGTGATTCAATCGTAACGATGGTCATAATGCGATCTGGAAAAACGGATGATTATAATCGGGGCATCATGCCTGAATTATCTACTTTGCTCGGCGGCCTCACGCCGGAACATTTTCTTGCCGAATACTGGCAAAAAAAACCCTTGCTGGTGCGCGGCGCTGTACCTGAAATCAACCAGATTATGAGTCGCGACGATTTATTTAGTCTGGCAACAGGCGAAGATATTGAATCACGCCTGATTACTCGCGCTGATGGTTGGCAAATACACCACGGACCGTTTTCATTACGCCAACTCAAGCGTGCCGCGTTGCCCTGGACTGTCCTGGTACAAAGCGTCAACCTCGCCCATGCGGCAGGTGATGCGCTATTGCGGCGCTTTAATTTCATCCCTTATGCACGGCTGGATGACCTGATGGTGAGTTACGCCACCGATACCGGCGGCGTCGGTCCGCACTTTGACAACTATGATGTTTTCCTGATTCAAGGCATGGGAAGTCGGCGCTGGCATATCGGCAAGCAAAAAGATAAAACCCTGATCGACGACTTGCCCATTCGCATCATCAAGGATTTTCGCCCTACAGAAGAATGGCTGTTGAATCCAGGCGACATGCTTTATCTACCCCCGCAATGGGCACACGATGGCGTCGCCGTCGGCGAGTGCATGACTTTTTCCGTTGGTTTTCGTACCCCTACAGCACAGGAGTTAGGCGAGCAGTTTCTATCCTACCTGCAGGAACAACTGAGTCTTACCGGTCGTTACGCCGATCCTGACTTGAAAGAACCGAAAAATGCAGCAGAAATTGGGCCGGCCATGATAGATCAGGTTGAATCCATACTGTCCGGCATTCACTGGAACCGCACCACGATACGCAACTTTCTTGGCACATCGCTCACCGAGCCCAAAGCCAATGTTTTTTTTGACCCACCCCAAAACCCATTGGGCTTGGCCCGTTTTGCGGCCTTGGTTCGGCGCCGTGGAGTTACCCTTGCACCCGCCAGCCAGTTGTTGTTCTCAGGAAACCAGTTTTACCTCAATGGTGAGCATTGGGCTGTCCCGACCCATCTCAAGCGGCTGATGCGCAAACTGGCGCATCGTCGCAGCTTGGCACTCTGTCAGACGGAAAACTTAACCCTTGATCAACACACCCAGGATGACGCCATTGGTCTGCTATACGAAGCCTATTGCGATGGGTTTCTCTGGCCTTCTCAAACATGACCACCCTGACCCACTACACCTTGCTGAACGATGAGGAGGCTTATCGTGCTGCAGTGGACGAAATTCTCGATAAGGCGGCAGATCAACTGGTCATTTTTGATCATGACCTGGCCTTACTACATCTGCAAGCGCCTGAGCGCGTCGCAAAGATTGAAACTTTTTTAAGAAAACAGCCTCGCGGCAACCACACCAAGCGCTTGCGGCTCGTCATCCACCAAACCCATCGACTCGACAGTCATTTGCCCCGACTGGCTGCCCTTTTCAGCCATTATGCGCACTTGGTCGATGTTCGGCAAAGTCCTGCAAACCTGCGACACCTGGCAGATACGCATATCCTGGCCGATGCCCGCCACGGGGTGCGCCGTTTTCATACCCACCATGCCCGAGGTGCATTGATACGGGAGGATCCCGCAGCCATTCAACCGTGGCTTGGGCGCTTTGAAGAACTCTGGGCAATATCCACCCCCTGCCTAAGAATAAATACGACGGGTTTATAGCCCAAATTCAAGGATAACCTCCTTGTCACATTTGAAAAACATCATGCTAGAATTCTGAGCTGATTGGGGGGTTGAATTAAATTATTGAATTACATGTGTACGCCTTCTCGATCAAAACCAATTGGCCTATTAATCCCTAACGTTAAGGAAATAAAAAATGAAACAATCACTACTGATCGCTGCTCTTTTGGCTCTTGCTGTTACTGGCTGTGCCAAAAAAGAAGAGGCAGCCCCTGCTGCTGAAGCACCTGTTGTTGAAGCGCCTGCCGCCGCACCTGCTGCTGAAGCTGCTCCTGCTCCTGAAGCAGCTCCTGCACCTGCCGCTGAAGCTGCTCCTGCACCTGCCGCTGAAGCTCCAGCCGCGCCTGCAGCTGAAGCGCCTGCAGCTGCTGCCGATGCAAAATAAATAAATTTCTTCTGCACAAAAAGCCAGCCTTCGGGCTGGCTTTTTTGTTTTCTAATCGCTGATCAACAACGCCCAAAAAACTCAAGCCATTTTAAAGCAGCAGACGACCGAGTAAAAACACAGGGTAGATTCTGCATAGGACAGGCTCTGCTCATCATCACAACCTGATGAAGAGTAAACTGGACAAGCGCTTTCAGGGACCAGAGATTACCTTAATTGTTCGTGCAGCAAACCAATAACCCGCTTGGAGGTCGCGGAGACATCCACGCCACCTTCGTGCGTCAACAGTTGAACAATATTGGCATCGCCTTCCTTTTTAATCTGGATTCGATACTGCGTAGCTTGTACCGGCTTATCTTTATCCGACTCACGCCCCCCCTTCCAGAACATCAGCTTGGATAACACGCCGGACTCATCTTTTTTCTTGTTATCCGCTTCCGGATCAACATAGCGAACATAGTAAAGCCCTTGTGAGCGATCACGATCTTCCACGGTAAAGCCAATACGATCCAGCGCTAACCCCACACGCCGCCAGGCACGATCAAAGGGCTCTTCCAGCACAAGTGCGCCACTGCCATCAGCAGCGCGCGACAATTTGGCACGCTCGAGCGGTTGATCAGCAGCAATCAGCGTCTTGGCGCGCGCTTCTTGCACACCCAGCCGCACCATCAAACGGCGCAACATTTCTGCTTCCAGCTCAGGGTCCGCCGGGCGTGGCTGCCAGCGGGTTTCCGACTTGCCTTCGTTGACATACACCTCATACATACCGCGGTGGCTGATATAAATCTCCGTCGTATCCGGCTCGACGCCTTTCTCCAGGCGAGTGCGATATTTGTCGCGTTCGGCTGTTGAATACACATCATCAAACACTTTGCCCAAGGTGCTCCGAATAAAATCCTGCGGCAACTTGGCGCGGTTCTCGGCCCAGTCTGTCTCCAAAATACCTGCCTCGGGCAATTCAACATTGACGAGTAGGCCTATCTCCTGCCAAAACTCCTTCACCACCGGCCAGAGCTTTTCCGGGCTGCCGGATACGACCAGCCAGCGTTGAGTACCTGCTCGTTCGATCCGCATCTTGTCCACCTGCGGCAACACCTCGGTAGAGGAAGGTTCAGCACGCGCTTCACCACGTTCGTTGGCATAGGCTGAATAGGTCGCGGGGCCTTTACTGCCGATCACATCAGGCACCACATAGCGCTCATCGCGGCTAGGCTGGGTCAAATCAGGAGGAATCTCCAGCGATGGCAATTTCGCCTTGCCCGCCGATTTGTATTCGATTTTCTTAGTTTCGATCAGCGGACCGCTACAGCCAGCAATCACGCCCACCAAAAGCAACACGAATGGCAAATAATTAATTTTCATAAGCAACAAATAGTCAATCCCGTTTAAATAACAATATCTGCGGCATGCAAAGCAGCACGCACACGCTCACAAGATGCCGCAGTGAGCGGCAGAAGGGGCAACCGCAAAGCACCCTCAATCAAACCCATTTGCTGTAGCGCCCACTTGGTCGGCGCTGGGCTGGGCTCGATAAACAGATCACGATGCAAATTCAGCAACTGAAAGTTTAGTGCGCGTGCTGTGGGCAAATCACCTGCCTGCGCTGCCTGACACATGGCATGCATTAACCGTGGGGCAATATTGGCAGTAACAGAAATGGTACCTGCTGCGCCCAGCAGCATCAGCGCCAAGGCAGTTGCATCGTCACCACTATAAACAGCAAACCCCGGGGGCACACGACGCAACAAATCCGACCCGCGCTCAATATCGCCTGTTGCATCCTTGATGCCGATAATGCCCGGCACCTCCGCCAGTCGTAACGCGGTGTCGTTGGATAAATCAGCTACGGTACGTCCGGGCACGTTGTACACAATCATCGGCAACGCCACCGCTTCGGCAATGGCCTTGAAGTGCTGAAACAGACCTTCTTGCGTTGGCTTGTTGTAATAAGGCACTACAGACAGATGCGCATCCACACCCGCCTGCTGCGCAAACTGCGCCAGCTCAATCGCTTCGCGGGTGGCGTTTGCCCCCGTTCCCGCAATCACCGGAATCCGTCCAGCCACATGCTGCACCGTGGCTTCAATCAACAGGCAATGTTCGGCAAAATCCACCGTGGGCGATTCGCCCGTCGTGCCCACCACCACAATGCCGTCGGAGCCCTCAGCGATATGCCAGTCGAGCAAGCGCTTTAGCGCTGTCACATCAAGCGATCCATCCGCTTGCATGGGGGTAACGATGGCGGGGATTGAACCTTTAATCGAGTCGTGAATAGCCGCTTGTGTTGTCTTCATGAAAATAAGCAATGTGAGCAATACACCAAAAGGACAATTCTAACCGATGGCCATCGCAAGGCGTAGCAAGCCATATTCATTGACACATTAGTTCACCTCGGCCAGCACACGAAGATGGGTTACCACGCTACGCCCCAAAGCTGAGAGCGCATAGCCGCCTTCCAGCATTGACACGATCCGCCCGTGAGCTGTTGCCGCCGCCACATGCTTGATCTGCGCTGTCACCCAGGCGTAGTCGTCCTCGACTAGGCCTAGCGAAGCCATATCATCCTCACGGTGTGCATCAAAGCCTGCCGAGATAAAAATCATTTCCGGCTGAAAGTCATGCAGTCGAGGTAGCCAGATATCAGTCACTGCCTGACGAAAACCTTCCCCCCGCGTACCCGCAGCCAAGGGCGCATTGCACATATTGGATGCCGGGTTATCCGTACCGCTGTAAGGATAAAACGGATGCTGAAACGTACCGCACATCAACACCTGATCGTCGCCCGCAAAAACAGCTTCCGTGCCATTGCCATGATGCACATCAAAATCAATCACCGCAACGCGCGAGACTGGCCATACCGTCAGCGCATGACGCATGGCCACAGCCACATTATTGAAAAAACAAAAGCCCATCGCCTGCGCCGCACTGGCATGATGGCCCGGCGGACGCACAGCGCAAAAGGCGTTATCCACTTCGCCGCGCATCACCCTATCAACTGCCTCGCACCCCGCACCTGCAGCGTGCAAAGCCGCGTGCCAGGTGCCGGGCGACATGGCCGTATCCGGATCAAGATGCACAATGCCATGTGTCGGGCTGCTCGCATGGATATAAGCGATGTAATCCAGTGGATGCACGCGCTGCAACTGATCCATCGTTGCCAACGGCGCCTCGATAGGCTTCAGATATGCATCCAGCCCGCTAGCGATGAGCTGATCGTGAATAGCATCCAGCCGCGCAGGACATTCGGGGTGCTGGGCACCCATGTCGTGCAGTTTGCAATCGTGGTGAGAAATGAAAGCGGTTGTCATAAAAGGTCAGGTAGTTTGATGACTTACAATCGGGATAATAAGTTCCCATCATTATTGCTCATCTCACCTATTCACTCCTATGCAACCCAACAACCATCACTCACTCTTGACCCAGCTACTGGCTGACATTAACCGCATTATTCTTGGCAAACAAGAACCCGTCCGCATGGCCTTGGCTTGCATGCTTGCGGGTGGTCACTTGCTGATCGAAGACTTGCCCGGTGTGGGTAAAACCACGCTGGCGCATGTGCTGGCGCGAGTATTAGGGCTTGATCTGCAACGCATCCAGTTCACCAGTGACATGCTGCCCGCCGATATTATTGGCGTCTCGGTGTTTGACCGGGCAAGTGGCGCATTTCATTTCCACCCCGGGCCGATTTTCACGCAGATGGTGTTAGCCGATGAACTCAACCGCGCCACGCCCAANNTTTTGTCATCGCCACGCAAAACCCGGCGTTTCAAATCGGCACCTTTCCCCTGCCTGAATCACAACTTGATCGTTTTCTGCTCAAGATTGAACTGGGCTATCCCGATGCTGCCGCCGAGCGTGAACTCCTCGCGGGGGCTGATCGCCGCCAGATGGTGGCCGAGCTCTCCCCGCGCCTTTTGCCCTCGCAATTACTCGCGTTGCAACAACAAGCGCGCAGCGTGCACGCCTCGCCCGCGCTGATTGACTACATTCAAGCACTGGTGACCTTCACGCGCAGCTCGCCGTTATGGAT
>DIUK01000055.1 GCA_002422995.1 Rhodocyclaceae bacterium UBA6160 | reverse complement strand
CGAGGACGAAGAAGGAAGCGCCATCGTTAATGCCGGATGCATTGCCTGCCGTGACCGATCCATCCTTTTTGAAGGCAGGCTTCATTTTTGCCAGGGTTTCCAGCGTCGTGCCGGGTTTTAAATGCTCATCCGTATCGAACACCACTTCGCCTTTGCGCGTTTGCTGCACGATGGGCACGATCTGCGATTTAAAGCGGCCTTCGGCAATGGCGGCTGCGGCGCGGCGCTGTGATTCAACGGCAAAGGCGTCTTGTGCTTCACGCGAGATATTCCATTTGGTAGCGAGGTTTTCAGCCGTGATGCCCATGTGGCCAACGCCGAAAGGGTCGTTCAGTGCGGCCACCATGGTGTCCACCATCGTGGTGTCACCCATGCGTGCGCCGGTGCGCATGGCGGTTGACAGGTAAGCCGCGCGCGACATGACTTCAACGCCACCGCCTATGCCGTAGTCGCAATCGCCCAGCATGATGGCTTGCGCCGTGGAGACGATGCCTTGCAAGCCGGAGCTGCATAGGCGATTCACCGCCATGGCTACCGACTCCATTGGCAAACCAGCTTGAATGGACGCTACACGGGCGACGTAGGCATAACGAGACTCGGTAGGAATGCAGTTGCCCACGGTCACGTAATTGATTTCCTGTGGATCCAGGCCGGAACGTGCGATGGCCTCTTTCATCACCAGGCCACCGAGCTCTGCTGGCTCAATACTGCTCAAAGCACCGCCAAACGTACCGATGGCAGAACGAACGGCACTCAGGACAACCACTTCTTTTTTGCTAGTCATGATAAAAGCTCCTTTATGAAAAAATCTATGCACCTACCCAGGCAGAGACATGGATGAGGGCAAGTATGAGTAAGCTCAGCACGAGGCTGCGCCAAACCAGGCCGACGGTGCTTTGCATAAAGTCGGCATCCGCTTCATCGCCAATACCCAGTCCGGGACGTGGTTCATTCACTTCCAGTTCGGTTGATACGTCGTGCATCGGCATGCCGAGTTGCACGCCGATCGCTCCTGCACCGCTGCTGAGCAATATGCCGTTGTTTTTATCCGGCCATTCATTGGCCTGGGTACGCCAGCAATTCACGGCGTCTTCAAAATTGCCTACCACGGCAAAAAGCGCTGCCGTTATACGTACAGGCAGCCAGTTTAGGGTCGCAAAGGCTTGATGTGCAAACCAGCCAAAAGTATGCAAATTAGCAGACTCATCTTCACTACCGAGTGGTTTAATATCGACAGCATCAACCAAGGCGGGTGTATCGCTGCGCCAGTATTCGTCATACAACTGCGCCAGGCGGTAGAGTAGCGAGCCTGCCGGTCCGAGAAGAATGAACCAGAGCAGTGGTGCAAACACATGTGTATTGGCCAGCGGCAGGGCGCGCTCAATAGCCAGGCGGGCAACTTCACTGCTGGATAATCGATCACCACTTTGACCGCGCCATTCGGCAAGAATACGCCTTGCTTCCTCAAGGTTGTTCTCTTGCAAGGCCAGGTGAATATCCGTAAAAAAATGGCTGAACTGTCGAAACCCCATGGTGAGATATAAAACGCCAATACTGAGTACGAGAGCCAGTACAGGTTGTGTATCTTTGACCAGCAGGTAAATGATGAACAAGGCTAACGCGGGCAATGCTGCACCCAAAACCCAGGCAATACCGCCGTGCAGCGGTGCACCATCGTTCAGCCGCCGTTCTAGATAGTGAGCCAGTTTGGCCACAGGATTGCGCATCAGCCGATCAACAGAAAGTGGTTGAAATTGCTCAATAATGAGCGCAGCAAGAATGGATAAAAGTGTCATACGCTGAATCCCGATGATTTCTTTGCGATAGGTAGAGCAGGGTTTACTAAGTAGAGCTGATGAGTCTAGGGTTTTTTAGCGCTAGGTAAATATAGAAAATCATGCAGGCTGATGAGCATGCCTGCCGTGGCACCCCAAATATACCGCTCTTGCCAGGGCATCGCCCAGTATTCTCGCATCTTGCCTTGATATGCACGCTGGTGGCGTTGATGATTACCCGAGTCAAGCAAGAATGACAAAGGGGCTTCAAACACATCGGCAACTTCAAAGTCATCCAGTTTTAAGTTTAATGGCGGTGTCACCAGGCCGACTATCGGTGCGATACGAAACCCTGTGACGGTGTGGTAATAAGGTAGCTGGCCAAGAATTTCGACTTGATTTGCCGCCAGACCGACCTCTTCTTGAGTCTCGCGCAAGGCTGTGGCTTCGGGCGAGGCGTCAGTCGGTTCGCAACGGCCGCCAGGAAAGCTGATTTGGCCTGCATGGTCGCGTAAATGTGCCGTGCGCTGAGTCAGTAGCAGCGTTGCACCTGTTGAACGCAGGACGATAGGTACTAATACGGCTGCTTGTGTAAAAGTTTGCTCAGGCAGATCATTCAAGCGTGGCTCATGAATCGCACTTGCCACGATGCCTGTCTGAAAGCGTTGGCGCAAAAGTGAGATTAAGCTTCCGCTAGAATCAACAGCGGATAAAAGATCAGCGGATATTGGAGAAAAGTTGCTCATGAAGCCTATTGCCGTATTTCGTCATAGCCCTACAGAGGGAGCGGGCTATTTTGCCACATTCCTGGCGCGTCACTCATTGCCGTGGACCTTGTTTACGATAGATACCGGCGTCCTGCCACCGCCGACTTCTGATGATTTTTCCGGTTTGTGTTTTATGGGCGGGCCGATGAGCGTGAATGACGATTTACCGTGGATAGCGCCTGCCTTGAACTTGATTCGCGATGCCGACAGCAAAGGCATCCCCGTGCTGGGGCATTGTCTGGGTGGACAGTTGATGAGTAAGGCGTTTGGCGGGGTAGTCACGAAAAATCCAGTGAAGGAAATCGGCTGGGGACGGGTTGAATTCATTGGCGATCAGGCCGCTGTATGGGCAGGAGATACACTGACTTTTGATGCCTTTCATTGGCATGGCGAAACATTCAGCTTGCCGCCAGACGCCATACGCATCTTGCGCAGTGCACATTGTGAAAACCAGGCCTTTGTACGCGGTGTGCATTTAGGTATGCAATGTCATGTGGAAATGACGGAAGCCATGATCCGGCTGTGGGGCAAGCATTGGGATGATGAAAGCGTTGCTGCCTCAGCCTCGGTGCAAACCCCGCAGCAAATGTACAGTGAAATGGAGACCAAAATTCAGGCTATGCGGCAAGTGGCGGATCAGCTTTATAGCCAATGGATACGCGGCTTGAAAATGGAGTAACCGGTAAAGTAGCAGGCCTTTTCTGTTGCTTTAGAGCGCTTAACCCAGCGGCACGGAAACTTGCTGCTGAGTTAAGTGTTAAAAGTGTTGAGGGCGCTGCGCTCAGTGCCCAGTGTTTGAGGTCCTGGTGCTTGAGGTTTTAATCCCTGAAATTGCCGTATTGCAACGGAAAGTCTTCAATTGACTTTTTCACCAGCGCAATAGTTTCTTGCAGCAGATCGCGCTTGGCGCCTGTGACACGCACGGCGTCGCCCTGGATGCTGGCTTGCACTTTGAGTTTGCTGTCTTTGATGAGCTTGACGATCTTTTTAGCCAGTTCGGTTTCTATGCCGATCTTGATTTTCAATTCCTGCTTGGCCTTGTTGCCCGACACTGTTTCAATTTTTCCCATATCCAGCCGCTTGGTGCTCTCACGTTCCTTTTTCTCCATTTCCGGAAACAGAATGTCCTTGATCTGGCTGATCTGAAATTCTGAATCGCCAAAAAGCGTCAGTGTTTTATCCTTCTCGTTCAACTCCACCTTGGCAGAGGTGCCCTTGAAGTCATAGCGGTTGCCGATATGACGACTGGCCACATCCACTGCATTTTTCAGGGCGACTAAATCAGCTTCGGAGGAAATGTCAAATGAGGGCATCTTCAAGCTTCCTTATGGGCAAAAAAATCTGTCAGACAAAATGGCAAACGTAGTGGTAGGGCTCGCCAGTCACTTCAATATCAAAAGCTGAATTGCCCGGGACGCTGAATTGTTCGCCAGTCGCGCAGGTTTTCCAGTCTTGCCCAGCGAGCTTGTAGCGGCAGCTGCCGGCAACCGTTTCCATGATTTCAGGCGCACCGGTGTTAAAGGTGAGCGTGGCGGGCAGGATGACACCGACACTTTTTTTGGTGCCATCAGCCAGTTGTATCGTGTGGCTCACGCACTTGCCATCAAAGTACACATTGGCTTTTTTTGTAACGGCAACAGATTCGAATTGCGACATATTAAATTCCCCACATTTTCTGAATAATGAATTTGGCAATGAATCCCACCATGCCAAACGCCAGGACAAAGAACAAAATGAACGTGCCTAATTTTCCTGCCTTGGATTTCCAGGCCAGCTCGCCAATGATGAACAGCATGTAAAGCATGAAGGCCGCGAGGCCAAAGGTCATGCCAAACTGGCTTAGCTGCTCTTCAGAAATGCCGAACATGAAAATTAGGTCTTCCTGTTGGATAGCTTAGCCTTTGCGCTTGGCGCGGTTAGCACCAATTCTCAAACGCAAGGCATTAAGACGAATAAAGCCATGCGCATCTTTTTGGTTATACGCGCCTGCGTCATCTTCAAAGGTCGCAATGGTGGAATCGAACAGGGAGTCCTCTTTGGAATCTCGCCCCACGACGGTAACATTGCCCTTGTAGAGCTTGATGCGCACCCAGCCATTGACGGTTTGTTGGGTATGGTCAATCAGGGTTTGCAGGGCGATACGTTCCGGGCTCCACCAGTAGCCGTTGTANNTGGGCCACTTCACGATCCAGGGTGATTGACTCAATGGCGCGATGGGCGCGCAGCAAAATTGTGCCGCCCGGGGTCTCATAACAGCCGCGTGACTTCATGCCGACGTAGCGGTTTTCAACCAGATCAAGGCGGCCGATGCCATGCTTGCCGCCGATTTCGTTCAGCGTAGCCAGAAGTTCGTGCGCCTTCATTTTCTTGCCGTTAATCGTCACCAGATCGCCTGCTTTAAATTCCAGGTCAAGGTATTCCGCCTTGTTGGGGGCTTTTTCGGGCGACACCGTCCAGCGCCAC
>DIUK01000162.1 GCA_002422995.1 Rhodocyclaceae bacterium UBA6160 | reverse complement strand
TCTTGCTGGTTGGTTTTGCGCAGACGTTATTTGTGCCTTCATCCTGGTTGAGTACTACATCAAATAAAACTGCAATTTCTGCATTTTTTGGTCTGAGTAATTTTGCATTGATTTGGTTCAGCGACGGCTATTTTTCACCTCGAGTCGAATTCAACGCATTCACGCATACTTGGTCGCTTGCAGTTGAAGAGCAGTTTTACCTTTTGTTTCCGGTGGTCTTTTTTGTATGGTTAAAAGGTAAAGATAGAAAAGATGCTGTAGGTGTCGCTGCTAACTGGTTACTCGCGGTATTGCTCGTCTGTTCTTTGCTTATCTCATGGCGACAAACCGGGGCTGATCCAGATCAAGCGTATTACCTTTTACCAAGCAGATTTTGGGAGCTAGCAAGTGGAGCTATGCTGTTTAAGTTGCACAGTCGAGGTCTTTACTTAGCACGATCAAGCTTGCTTCAAGGTGGGTATATTCTCACCGGGCTGATTTTAATCAGTGCAGGATTTACTTTTTCAAACCCCGCTTCCTTTCCTTTTCCGTGGGCACTGTTATCAGTTTTGGGCTCGCTTTTTGTAATTTCTGGTGTCGCTAGCCATGCAGAAAAAGAGTCGATAGTCAGTCGCACGCTTGATAACTCGCTGATTGTCTATATCGGCAAGATATCGTATTCACTTTATCTTTGGCACTGGTCGATTCTCGTTATTTTCAGGTGGACGGTTGGGCTTGAAAATCCGCTAGCGGTGATTACTGCTATTGCGCTTATTGTGCTTGCGAGTACCTTCTCTTTTCATTTTATTGAACGTCCAGTCCGGCAAAGTAAATTTGCTACATCAAGTACTGATTGGCGCATCATATCTCGTGGCATAGCTGCTATTGGCGTTGCCGTTGTCGTTGCCATTGGTGTTTTTAAGATGCAACCTTACTTGAGTTTGAGTGTTACGAAAGATAAGCGTAACTGGTATCCGGATGCATGGTCTTTACCACGTGATAAATCGCAAGCGCCACAACCTTCATTTCAAGGCCGAAAGCTGTATGTGCTGGGCGACTCGCATACGGGTGCATATAGCACGATGTTACAAATGCTTAGGGATGATTATGGAGTCTCTATTCATAAAGCATCAAAGGGTGGTTGTTCTGTTGTGAACTTGCTAAAAAAATCTAGCCCGGAATGCGCTGAATTCATTACAAAAACTATCCAGCAGATCAAGGCAGAAGCGGCACCTGGCGACATTGTGTTTTTGGCTTCATTGCGCATGAATCGGCTCAGTAATCAATGGGCAACGTTTGATGCAGCAGAGGTCGATAGGAAACAAGGCGAAAATGAAGCAGTTTTAGAGCGTGCAGTTGCTTTGCACGAAGCTGATTTGGTTATTCAGAGTCTGGAAGCTGCGTCACTCAGGGTGATGATTGATGCACCTAAGCCTGTATTTAGGTCGCCACCATTTCGATGCGCTGATTGGTTTAACAAAAGTAACCCAGTGTGTGTGGCGGGTACTTCAATAAGCCGTAATTTTTTATTAGCCCATCGGGCGCCTGTCATGGCTTCCATCCAGAGTTTGCAGCACGCTCACCCGAAGTTAATTGTCTGGGATACGTTCCCCGTTTTATGTCCAGCAACAACTTGCACTGCCTATGACCAAGATCAACCATTATTTTTTGATGGAGACCATTTAAGTGCTCATGGAAATCGCGTGCTCTACCCGTCTTTTCTTGCGATGATCAAGACGGTTTGGTAGCCGGTTTTATTTTTGCGGTACGACTGCGAAAGTGAGACGCTTTGCAGCCACTCTGAAAGATCGTCTCATTAATTATTGTGGCGGCTCATTGTTGGTTGTTTCACCCACCACAATACCCCGGCCACGGCGATCAAGGGTAGGGTGAGCAGAGCGAAATAATTGCTCATCGGCCAGCCCAGGCTGATTAACAGGCCGCCAGCGTAGGGGCCGAGAATGGCGCCAAAGCGGCCTGCACCGATGGCAAGTCCTACGCCCGTGGCGCGGGTTGTCGTGGGGTAAAGACGAGCGGTGAGCGAATACAAGCCAATGAGTCCACCAAGCGAAAACAAGCCTGACAGCAAGGTAAAACTCAACAGCAAGTACTCACTGGTAGGCAGTTGGCCGAGAGCTATGATGAATAGGCCGCCAAGAATAAAGTAGCCGCTCATGAGGTGATAAAGTGACCAGCGCGCGGAGAGGTAGCCGATGCTTAGCATGCCGATTACGCCGCCAAAATTGAGCAGCATGCCGGCGCGCATGGCTTGGCTCGCGGGTAGGTCAGCGGTAGTCAAGATGCTGGGCGTCCAGTTGAGGAGGAAATACAGCGTGAGGTTGCTGAGGAAAAAGCACGTCCATAAGGCCAAGCTTGGCGCAAGCCAAGGGCGGTGGAGGAGGGTTCGCAAGGTTTGACGCGAGGCTTGGTCAAGGTTTGTTTTTTTGGCAGCGATGTTGAGTATGTCGCTTTGGATAGTCAATCCCATGCGGCGTGCAATTTTTACTGCTTTGGCTTTGGCTGCAGGCTGGTTTTTTTGCAGGAGGTAATGGAGTGACTCGGGCAAGCCAAAGAAAATTATCGGCACGATGGCTAAGGTAAACAAGCCACCAAGCCAGAAAAGCGCAGGCCAGCCATGGGTTGGGATGAGCTGACTGGCGAGCCAGCCGCCTGCTATGCCGCCAATTGGGTAACCTACGTGCATAAAACTGATTGCCAGATTTTTGCGCCGATCGGGCGTGTACTCAGCTACCAGAGTATTCAGGCTAGGCAGTAAAGCGCCGATAGCCATGCCGGTGATGCCGCGCAACAGCATTAGTTGCGCCACGCTGTTGGCATAGGCGGTAGCAAGCATGCTAATGGCCAGCACTAGGCAGGCAAAAATAATCATCCGTCGCCGCCCAATGTGGTCTGCCGCAGGGCCAAAAATAAGCGATCCTGCCATCATGCCGAGCAGGCCGCTGCTAAACACGACCCCCAAGGTTTGCGGGGCAAGCTGCCAGGCTTTGGCAATGGCGGGTGCAGCGAATGAAATGGCCAGCAAATCAAAACCATCAAGCATATTCACCAGCCAGCACAGAATGATTACACGCCATTGCAGGGGTGAGATAGGCTGGGCATCGAGCTGGGCTTGTAACTCTGTTTTTGAATGCGGCTGGTTGTGGGGCAATAAAGCAGATGCAGCAGATGCGGCAGATGCAGCAGAATCTGGATTAGTCATGGCGGCTGAGTTCTTCCAGGGTGTTGATATTGCGAAACGCGGTGGTATCAAAATTTACCCAGCAGTGCTTGAGCGAGTTTTGCCAATCCAGTACTTTGCGCTGATGGCCGTCAAGGTAAGTCGTGAGTTGAGGTAACACGGTGCGGCGCATGAGGCAGTACAGCGGTTCTGCACGGGCTGCTGTGCGGGCGACGGCAATGTCCGCGTCGTGGCTGTTCAAGTCAGCGACAAGACGCGCGATCAGGTCATGTGGCACCTTGGGTGCATCGCAAGGTACGACGGCCACATAGGGTGTTTGAGCGTGAATTAACGCAGCATGGATGCCGGCCAGCGGACCGGCATAGTCGGCTATTTGGTCGGGCAAGACAGGGTAGCCAAAGGCTGCATAAAGCTCAAGGTGACGGTTCGCGCTGATGAGCAGGTGATCGACTTGAGGTTTTAAGTGATCAATTGCCCAGGCAATCAGCGGGCGACCGTGAAAATTCTGTAAACCTTTATCTACACCGCCCATGCGCCGCCCCTGGCCGCCTGCAAGAATGACACCGGTGATGTGCTCGGCGTTCACAAGCGGTGGCTAAGGCGGGTGGCTAGCGCAGGGGTTGAGAGAGACGCGGTGAAGGCATTAGCGGAGTTGATTGACGTCACGCACAGCGCCCGTATCGGCAGACGTGGTGAGCGCTGCATAGGCTCTGAGTGCGGCAGAGACGCTACGCTCGCGGTTGAGTGGTTTCCAGGCTGTAGCACCGCGTGCTTCCATGGCTTGCCGCCGTGTTGCCAGCGCCGACTTTTCAATGACCAGATTGATCGTGCGGTTGGGGATGTCAATCTCGATGATGTCGCCTTCTTCAACCAGGCCAATGGCGCCGCCTGATGCCGCTTCCGGCGAGGCATGACCAATGGACAAGCCGGAGGTGCCGCCGGAAAATCGGCCATCGGTGAGCAGCGCGCAAACCTTGCCCAGGCCTTTGGATTTGAGGTAGCTCGTGGGGTAAAGCATTTCCTGCATGCCCGGGCCGCCTTTGGGGCCTTCATACACAATGACTACGATATCGCCTGCGACGATCTGGTCTGCCAGAATTTTTTCCACGGCCTCGTCTTGCGATTCGCAACGCCGCACGCGGCCGGTGAATTTGAGGATGGACTCATCCACGCCTGCTGTTTTAACAATGCAGCCTTTTTCGGCAATGTTGCCAAACAGCACCGCCAAACCGCCGTCTTGCGAATAGGCGTGCGCCTTGTCGCGAATACAGCCTTCTGCGCGGTCAATATCCAGATCAGGGTAGCGACGATCTTGCGAAAAGGCGGTTTGGGTGGGAATGCCGCCGGGTGCTGCGCGGTAAAAATCTTTTGTGGCTTCATCTTGTGTGCGGACGACATCCCATTGATCAAGCGCTGCACCCATCGTTGCCGAGTGCACCGTGGGCAGGTCGCGATGAATCAACCCAGCGCGATCCAGTTCGCCCAGAATCGCCATGATGCCGCCTGCGCGGTGCACATCTTCCATGTGGTATTCCTGTGTGGCCGGGGCCACTTTGGCCAGGCAGGGCACATGGCGCGAGAGCCGGTCAATGTCCTGCATCGTGAAGTTAGTGCCCGCTTCGTTTGCGGCCGCCAGCAGGTGAAGCACCGTGTTGGTTGAACCGCCCATGCTGATGTCCAGCGTCATGGCATTTTCAAACGCTTTGAACGAGGCCACATTGCGCGGCAAAACGCTGGCGTCATCCTGCTCATACCAGCGTTTGCACAGGTCAACCACCAAGCGTCCGGCGCGCAGAAAAAGCTGCTTG
>DIUK01000141.1 GCA_002422995.1 Rhodocyclaceae bacterium UBA6160 | reverse complement strand
GCGATGAAGTCGTCGGCCCGGCGGGTCCGACGACCGGCACGCGCATGGATAAATTCACGCGCATGATGCTGGAACAAACCGGCCTGATTTCGATGATCGGCAAGTCCGAACGCGGCCCGGTGGCGATTGAAGCGATCAAGGACAACCAATCTGCCTATTTGATGGCCGTAGGCGGCGCGGCATATTTAGTCGCCAAGGCCATCAAATCGGCCAAGGTGGTCGGCTTTGCCGATCTGGGCATGGAAGCGATTTATGAGTTCGAGGTCAAGGACATGCCAGTGACCGTGGCCGTGGATTCGTCCGGCACCTCGGTGCACACCACCGGCCCGCGCGAGTGGCAGGCGAAAATCGGCAAGATTCCGGTCGCTGTCGCCTAGTTAAGCCTGGTTAATCGTGATCTTCGCCGTCTCACCAGCGCCGACTTTTTATAAATAAATGATCGGCGTCTTTGATTCCGGCCTGGGCGGCCTCTCGGTGCTGGCCGCTCTGATCGAAGCCCTGCCACGCGCCGACTTCGTTTACTTCGCCGACAGCGCACACGTGCCTTACGGCGATAAAAGCGAAACCTATATTCAAGCGCGAGTGCTCGCCATTGGCGCAGAACTCATCCAATCTGGCTGCACCTTGCTGGTTGTCGCCTGCAACACCGCCACCGCCACCGCCGTTGAAGCATTGCGCGAGAAGCATCCCGGCATTCCTATGGTGGGCATTGAACCCGGCATCAAGCCAGCAGCGCAAAGTTCCATCACGCGGCGCATTGGCGTGCTCGCCACAGAAGCCACGGCCAACAGCGCACGCCTGGATGCACTTATCAAAAAGCATGCGGGCGACGTGAAAGTGATTGTTGAACCCTGTCCGGGATGGGCAACGCAGGTTGAACGCCTGGACCTCGACAATATTGCCGATATACGTCAACACGTCTGGCCGCTGCTGGATCAAGGCGTTGATCGCCTCGTGCTGGGTTGCACGCATTACAGTTTCCTCACCCCCATGCTGCGCGAGGCAATTGATGCTTATCCCGCAGTAAAACAAATATCTGCACGCGCGCAAAGCAATCCAGTCATGTTGATTGATGTGGCCGATGCGGTTGCCCGCCAGACACAACGACTTGCCGGGTCACTGGCGCATGGCCACAGCAGGCTGGTTTTACGCGCTTCAGCACATCCAGAAAAACTGCACGCTGCACTACCCAAGCTGCATTTATCCCACCTTGTTGCACGCGCAAGCGATTCATCAACGCCCAGCCATTCATCCCCATAGCGCAAACACGCTAAAAGTTTTCCTGCGCCAAGCGTTGCCTTACGCGTTAAACCCGTTGCGCATCCATCACGCCGGACACTTCCCGCAGCAGCAACAGCATTTTCTGCAGGCTGTCACTACTCGTTAGCTCAACTGTAAAACGCATATGCGCCAGGTTATTTTTACTTTGCGTTTTAACTGCGGTGACATTAATTTTCTGCCGGGTGAATAACTCCGAAATATCGCGCAGCAAGCCTTGCCTGTCATGTGCATGCACCAGCACATCGACGGCATACAGCGTATTGCCTGCGCCTACAGCAGCAGCGCCCCAATCGGCTTCAATCGCGCGCTCAGGATTTTTTGTCACCATGCGCCGAAAATACGGACAACCAACGCGATGAATCGACACACCCTTGCCACGCGTGACAAATCCGGCAATCGCATCCGGCGGCATAGGTTTGCAGCAACGACCAATTTGCGTAAGCAGCTTATCCACACCAACAATCAAGATTTGTCCTTGATCCGCAAGAGCAACTTTACTTTTCCTGGTTGTAATTTCTGGTTCAACCACAGGCGTGGCGACCTCGCCATGCAACGCAATATCCAGCGCGCGCGGCCCGACCGTTCCGCGTGCAAAAGCTAAAAACATGGCATCTGCGTTTTTCAATCCCAGCTTGACAGCCAGCCCATCCAAATTTGCCTGCACACGCTGCACAGCACCCGCACGTTGCAGCTCACGCATCAAAACGGCACGCCCTTCTGTCAGCAAGGCGGCTTCGTCCTGCATTGCAAACCACTGCCTGACTTTTCGCTGCGCCTGCGCCGTAACCAAATAACCTTGCGCAGGATTTAACCAGTCGCGCGAAGGTCCGCCTGATTTAATTACATTCACTTCCACCCGCTGACCATTTTTTAACGGCGTATTGAGCGGCACCATATGTCCATCGACTTTCGCCCCTCGGCAGCGGTGACCCAAATCGGTATGCAGGCGATAAGCAAAATCCAGGGGCGTTGCGCCTTGCGGTAAATCAATCACCTTGTTTTGTGGCGTGAGCACATAAACCGTATCGTCCAGCTGCGCGCGCTTGAATTGCGCAACCCATTCGGCAGAATCCGTAATCTCGTCGCGCCATGACAACAGCTGCCGCAGCCAGGCAATTTTGTCTTCATATACGCCTTCAGCCGTGGCTGATTTGCCTGATTCCTTGTAACGCCAGTGGGCAGCGACGCCAAGCTCGGCATGTTCGTGCATCTCCTTCGTGCGAATTTGCACTTCCAGCGCACCACCATCCTCCACCCTGACGGCAGTGTGCAACGAGCGATAAAAATTTCCCTTGGGTTGGGCGATGTAATCATCGAATTCGCCAAGAATCGGCTGCCACACATGATGCACCAGGCTCAACGCAGCATAACAATCGGCTTCCGAATCAACCACAATACGCACAGCACGTACGTCATACAACTGCGAAAAATCCAGCTGTTTATTACGCATTTTTTGCCAGATGCTATAGATATGCTTAGGCCGCCCGTACACCTCGGCTGTGACGCCGTCTTTTTTCAAGGCATGCTGCAAGCGCTCAACCACTGCAGCAATAAACGTCTCGCGTTCAATCCGGCGTTCATCAAGCATGCGTGCAATTTGCTTGTAAGTCTGAGGCTCCAGATAACCAAAAGCACGATCCTCCAACTCCCATTTGAGCTGCCAAACACCCAAACGATTCGCCAGCGGCGCGTAAAGCAACAAACTCTCGCGCGCCATCTCTTCACGCAGCGCATTCGGCTGATCGACCAAAAAACGCAAGGTTTGTACCCGGCTGGACAGACGAATCAGCACCACGCGAATATCATCCACCATAGCCAGCAGCATTTTTCGCAAAATCTCGGTTTGCGCCTGCATTTCACGGCCATCGGTTGCAGCGCGAGTCAATGGACGCAACACCCCCAGCCGATGCAGGCTCTGCACCAGTTTTGCCGCCGTATCACCAAAGCCGACTTTTAAAAGTTCTAGGGCATCTTGCCGATAATCCATCACGGCGAAAAGCATCGCCGCCACACGCACGTCCGCATCCAACCCGAGTGACGACACAACAAGCGCTGTACCCAGCGCGTGCTGGCATGTTGACTCACCAGAGGAAAGCAGCGATGTCTGGTATGTCGCGCAGGCCAGTTCAAACGCCGAACTCACCCGTGTTGCGCCACCAACATCAAGCCCGGCAACAAGATGTGGCAGGGGATCAGCGCTACCTGCTGCCAAATCGAGCTTATGTATAACGGAAATCATGACGCAATTATCCCATGGCACAAGGCTCATGAAGCACACCAACCACACCGATTAGCACCCATTGCCTTGGCAACAAAGGCGCTGTATGACCAGGCTGCCGGTTTAATGACGCTAATCAACAGCCAAGGTTTAGCGCGGATACTTGCTAGCAGAGGAGAGTATAGTCATGCGACTACTCTCAGTCAGTATTGTTCAATGTCTCATTGTCGCGGAGCTGGCGTGTCTATTTCGGAAACTTCTAAAGAAAGCGCCATACCGGTTTACACGCTGCGCCACACATGGCTGGCGATTGCGACTCTGGTTTTGGTTATTAGCATCGTGGCTGCCACCACGTGGAAATCACAGACCAGCCTCGCTGAAATGCATGCGGTGACTGATGCGCGCGCCCAAGCGAGAAGTGGCAGACTGCAACTTGAACATGTGCTCTCACTCCTCAAGGATATCGAAACCGGCTCACGGGGATTTGTCCTTACTGGAGAGGATGGCTACCTTGATCCCTATCGACAAGGCATAAAGGTGTTGCCGGATGAGTATGCCCGTCTTAAAAGACTGCTCGCACCTTCGCTCCCTCCCGGCTTCACATGGGAACAACTGGACACCCAAGTCAAGTTTCAACTAGAGCGTGCCGCTGCGATCATTGCCGCCACCCGTTTAAAAAGCAAAACAATTATTGAAGAGACCACCTCATTCGCCGCAGGCAAGCAAAGCATGGATCAAATTCGCCAGCGATTCAACATGCTCGATATTCATCAAGTGCAACAGATTGCCACACTTAATGCACATGTCCTGGATTTACGCCGACGCACCAGGATATTTTCATTGCTAACTACTGGCGCAGCCATTTTTCTGGTGATAGTTACTGCTGCCCTGCTGCTCCGCGAGCGTTACCTGCGGCGCAAACTGGAAGAATTTTTGCGTCAAAGCAATCAAACACTCGAAGCCAGGGTCATTGAACGTACTATCGAACTCACCACAGCGCATAACCTGCTGACTGACTTTGCCACAGAACAAGAGCGTGCGATCGAAGCCGAACGCTACCGGCTTGCGCGTGAAGTACATGATCAAATTGGCCAGATATTTACTACTATCAAACTGATCTGCCATTCGACACCCAACAACAACTTCTCCCCCGCCCAACAAGCTGCCCTCGACCAGGCCATCGATCTGGGTCTAGCCAGTGCGCGGCGCATCACTACCGAACTGAGGCCACCTTTGCTTGATGATCTTGGGCTGGAAGCAGCACTCCAGCATTTTGCAGCTGAATACTCCCGCCACAGCAAACTCTCTTGTGTGATCAAGATTCAGAATCACCAGAAATTGAGCGCACCACAAGCACTGGCACTGTTTCGTATCACGCAGGAAGCCACTACCAACATTCTGCGGCATGCCGGAGCGACAGAGGTGCAGATTGCCGGATCAGCCAGCAACGATAATTATCTGTTGAGCATCAGCGATAATGGTCGCGGCATCGATCTGGACAACATCCGGCCAGGTGCCATCGGCCTGATCAGCATGCGTGAGCGCACTATGCTGATCAACGGCACATTCAGAATATTTCCCAAAAAAAATTCTGGCACCTGCATCGAGGTACGCCTACCACTAATAAAAAATACGTCATGAACATTCTGCTTGTTGAAGATCATCCAATATTTCGTTTCGGGATTTGCCAAATGATCATACGACACTGGCCAAAAGCCAATATCTGCGAAACAGACACTTTGGCCGCAGCATCTGATGCAGTCCGCAAACAGCACTTTGATGTAGCGCTAGTCGACCTTGATCTACCTGATGCCAAGGGGATGGAAAGCATCTCGCAACTACATCGTACGGCCCCTTCATTGCCCTTGCTAGTGCTTAGCCTTCATCACGAAACAAGTTATGCCATACGCGCGCTGCAGCTCGGTGCCGTGGGTTATCTGGCCAAGGATCGCACAGCAGAAGAATTGCTCCATGCGCTCAAAAAAGTCCTCGCCGGAGGGCGCTACATCACTGCGACGCTAGCCGAGCAACTCGTCGACCGGCTGACGATTGATAATACGACCCGTCTTCCGCACGAAGGACTCTCCTCGCAAGAGTACCGCGTGATGCTGCAATTGGCAGCTGGCCTGCGCATAAGCGATATTGCTGACAGCATGCATCTGTCCCCCAAGACGATCAGCACCTATCGCAGCCGGATACTTGCAAAACTTGGCGTCGCCAGCAACGTTGAGCTCACACACTACTGCATGACGCAAGGACTCTTGAGCGACAAGATGTAGGCCCAGTCCTACACGAAAGTTCGCTCTGCCGCACAGCAAAATCGGGCATTGCTGATTGTTTTTATGGGTACACCCAGTGAAACTATACATAAATATAACTTCACTGAGAAAACCATGAATATTGTTATTGTTGAAGACTCAGAACTGATTCTCGCCCAGCTTCTGCGCATCTTTTCATCTCATTCACGCATCAATATCCAAGGCACAGCCAGTACAGAAGAGCAAGCCGTAGAGATTATTCTGGCGAGCCGACCCGATGCCGTTCTACTTGATCTTTCTCTGTCTCCAGGTAGCGGCATGCGCGTTTTAGAACGTATTCGCCAAGCCGGTAGCGGCACCCGGGTACTGATACTCACCAATAATGCTGAGCATGCACTACGCCAGGCATGCGAGACTCTGGGCATTTCTGGCTTCTACGATAAAACTACAGAAGCAAGGCAATGCCTGGAACACCTGTTCAGTTGGCTGCCACCGTTGCCGGAAAATGAAGAAACGCGCCTGCGCACCCTCCAGTCAATGCGTTTGCTCGACACCCCCGCAGACGAAATATTCGATAACTTGACCCGCCTGGCACAAAACATCGCCGACACACCCATGGCGCTTATCAGCTTGATCGACAAAGATCGCCAATGGTTTCTCTCGCATATTGGTCTTGAGGATCAGGAGACTTCACGCTCAGTCGCCTTTTGTGCCCATGCCATTATGGAAAACCAACTAATGGAAGTTCCAAATGCACTCGCCGATGATCGATTCCGTGATAATCCGCTGGTTGTCGGTGCGCCACATCTCCGATTCTATGCAGGCATTCCATTAGTTCTGCCCTCTGGCAGAGCTCTCGGCACTCTTTGCGTTCTCGACACTAAGGCACGCCAATTAACCCTTAATCAGCGTTATGCGCTGACGACACTGGCCCGCAGTGTGTTAAGTGAAATTGAATTGCGGCGCCACATTTTTGACCTGCAAGATGAAATCGTGCACCGTAAAAAAACTGAAGCACACATCCAGCACTTGTCTACCCGAGATTCACTGACCGGACTGATCAACCGCGTGACGCTCCGCAACCATCTGGAACACGCGATCCGGCAAGCCGCACGTACGAAAAATCAAATTGGCGTGCTCTTTATCGATATGGATCACTTCAAACTGATTAACGACACCATGGGGCACGCTGTTGGCGACGATGCCTTGATCACAGTCGCCCAACGGTTGATCAGCAATCTACGCGAATCCGATATTGTTGCGCGCCTGGGTGGCGACGAATTTATCGTACTTTTACCTAAGTTGGGCAGCCCAAACGAAGCTTTGCAAGTTGCAAAAAAACTGCTTCTGGCACTCGAAGTACCGGCGAAATCAAAAGATCTCAGCTTGCGTATCGAGGCCAGCATAGGCATTGCGAATTTTCCGGAGCACGGAAAATCGGTTGATGAACTATTACGCCATGCCGACCTGGCCATGTATCAATCAAAAAAGAGAGGGGGCAATTGCGTCAGCATATTCTCACAACATCTTGATGCAACCTCAGAAACAACTCTTAATTTAATCAACGATTTACATGACGCATTGCATCGTGACGAGTTTATTCTTTACTTCCAGCCTCAAGTCATGCTGAATGGTAGTCGCTTGTATGGGATGGAAGCACTCATTCGCTGGCAGCACCCACGTCTGGGCATGACCTACCCCAATCAGTTCATCCCGCTGGCCGAAGAACGCAGGCTGATTCATGAAATCGGACATTGGGTGCTTGAAAAATCACTAGCTCAACTCGCCGCTTGGGATGCCACCGGTGTTCCAGTACCGCGAATTGCCATCAATGTTTCTGCTGGCGAACTACATGCCGGATTTGCTGAATCTGTCGAAGCTGCACTAATACGCCATGGTGTAGCACCTAATCGGCTGGACATCGAAATAACCGAATCCATACTGCTTGCAGATGGCATCGAAACCTTAACTCTGCTTTCTCGCCTGCGGGAAATCGGAGTGAGTATTGCCATCGATGATTTTGGCGTCGGATATTCATCACTCGGCCAGCTGTCCCACTTTCCAATCGATATTCTGAAAATTGATAAGTGCTTCGTTGACAATATCCACCACAGTGAAACTGACGCAGCTATCGTTAGTGCCATTGTCACTATGGCGCATGCCTTGGGGCTGCGGACTATCGCTGAAGGGGTAGAAAGCAATGAACAAACGGCCAAGCTGGCGGCACTCGGCTGCCAGTATGTCCAAGGTTATTTTTTCGGGCGACCGATGCCGACTACCGAAGTGCCAACCTGGGTGGCATCGCTGAACAGCATCGACGAAGAAAGCATTCACTAATATCCCGATAGTCACACCGGCAATCGTCGTACTGCGACCAAGGGATTGCAAAACGATCCATCGGAAAAGAGTAATATTCACGCAATGTTTCGTCGGATAGCGAAACACTCATGAAGGGTTATTCAAGAAACCTGATCAGTCCAATATCCTTTACGCCATTTTCTTTATTACACAGGAGATCAAGATGTCACCAAACGTAGGCAGTATTGACCGTGTTATTCGCATTGTTGCAGGCGTTTCTCTCGTAGCACTTGCTGCTACCGGAACTATTGGCATGTGGGGCTATTTGGGTATTTTGCCCATCCTGACCGGCACTTTCCGCTATTGCCCGGCTTATTCGCCCTTCGGCATGAGCACCTGCAAAATCAAATCAGCTCCGCCGTCAGTCTGAGCAGCATCGTTGTAAAAATGCGCGGCGAGATATATAAATCGTCGCCGCGCACAGACTAAGCCTGAAAAAAATCAAACCACTTACATCGGGAAGTTATGGTTTTTACCGCTGACAAAACGTTCATCCACATCAACCTCGCGACGGCAAAGACGTAACTTGCCATCTGCACTGCGCCGCCACACATCATTGCGGCCATAGCA
>DIUK01000077.1 GCA_002422995.1 Rhodocyclaceae bacterium UBA6160 | reverse complement strand
CATGGCCGAGAATCAGCGGCCCCCAGGAGCCAACGTAGTCGATATAGCCGTTGCCATCGGCGTCCCACACCTGGGCGCCTGCGCCGCGCGCGAAAAAGGGGGGAGTGCCGCCGACAGAGCGAAAGGCGCGCACAGGGGAATTCACGCCACCGGGAATGGTGCGCTGGGCGCGGGCAAACAGGCGTTCGTTTTCAGTCATGGCAGGTAGCGGGCTTTCTTGTAGGTTGGGTGGTGCTGGTGTTGGTATTCGTATCGGTCTTATCGGGTGGCGTTTTGTGTGTTCTGGGGTGCTTTCGCTGCGACAGAAGAAAACAAATCGCCAAAATTTTTGGCGCGCGTTTGGATGTCCATGACATCGAACAGATTGCTGGCTACGGCTAATAAGTCGGCACCTGCAGCGATTACGGCAGGGGCATTTTCTAGCGTAATGCCGCCAATGGCTGCAATCGGCAGACCAAAGCGCTGTTTGGCTTCGGTGAGAATTTCTAATGGCGCGAGCACCGCATTGGGTTTGGTGGTTGAGGGATACATGGCGCCAAAGGCTAGATAATCTGCTTTGGCCTCGGCGGCTTCGGCAGCGCGGTCAAGGTCAGCATAACAGGACACGCCCAGAATGCGATTCGGCCCCAAGGCATGGCGGGCGGCGGCGAGTGAGCCGCCAGGGGCGTCATCGCGGCCGATGTGCGCGCCGTCCGCGCCGATTTCTATCGCTAACCAAACATCGTCGTTGATGATGAGCTTGGCACCAGCGGCGTGGCAAATGCGCAGTAATTCAGCAGCTTGTGCGCGGCGCAGCGGTTTTGAGGCGGTTTTGTTGCGATATTGCACGAAAGGCGTGCCCCCTTTCAAGGCTGCCTGTACCAGCGCCGAGAGGCGGGGTAGCAGGTAATCGTCAAGGGTAATGGCATATAGGCCGGAGAGTTTCATGGATGGATGTTTTATTTGATGAGGTAATGAGTACGCTGTGTGTAAATCAGTTGACGTGGTTTAGTTGTTTGGCTGGGGCATGATGGCATTGTCTGTATCCGTTTCGTTATCCGGGTCGCGTGACCAGAACAGGCGGTCGGGAATGAATTGTCCCATGCCCGGACGAAAGCCGGCAGCCAGCGTCTGCCAAGTGTATTCCTGCGCGTCATGGATGGCTTCGGCTAAGTCAATGCCATGCGCGAGATGCGCGGCAATGGCAGAAGCCAGCGTGCAACCTGATCCATGATAACTGCCGGGCAGACGCGTCCAGCGGTCGGTGCGGACTATGCCGTGGCTGCCGTATAAGGTATTCACTACTTGCTCAGTGTCTTCGTGCGTGCCGGTAATCAAGACATATTCGCAACCTGCATCAATGAGTTGATGGGCGCATTGGGCAAGATCAGGCGGGTTCGGCGCCGATTCATTTTCTGCAGCGGCTTCCGTTTCTTGGTCATCTTCTGGTGATTGAACCAAGCGACGAGCTTCCAGGCTATTGGGTGTCAAGACGCTGGTTTGAGGCAACAGCAAGGTCGTGATGGCTTCGATCATGTCATCGTCAGTGAATGCATCTCCCCGGCCGGAGGCGAGTACAGGGTCTAGCACCAAGGGAATGTCTGGGTAGTCTGCAAGAATTTCAGCAATGGCGGCAATGGTTTCTATGCTGCCCAGGAGGCCGATTTTGAAGGCGGCAATTGGCATGTCTTCCAGGATGGCGCGTGCTTGATCGGCAACCCATTCTGCGGGGATGGGGAAAATGTCTTCTACACCAGCCGTATCCTGGACGGTAATGGCCGTCACTACCGTGACGGGGTGGCAGCCCAGGCTGGCCAAGGTAAGCATATCTGCCTGCAAACCGGCGCCACTGGTAGGGTCTGAGCCGGCAAAGGTCAAGACTATTGGGGGGGATTCGTTTTTTTGCGGGATGTTATCAGGCATGGAGCATTCCTCATGGGCGTGGCGTTGACCAAGCGATACCGTGTTGGTTAAAAGCGCTGCGAGGATGGGTGTGATACTTTAATTGCGGCCGCAAAGCCCCATAAACCTACCCAATGACAGCCGCCGCTTGAGTTAATATGGTTGTAATTTTAACCTAAGCATTTACTATGAATACTGAACGAACGTCTCGCAAAATGTTGTGTTTAATCTGTGGCTATATTTATGATGAAGCAGAGGGCTGGCCTGAAGATGGCATTGCTCCGGGAACACGTTGGGAAGATGTGCCTATTAACTGGACCTGTCCTGAGTGTAATGCACGCAAGGATGATTTTGAAATGGTGGAGATTTGATGTCCGCAATCAAGCTTTTAAGCGGATGCCCATTTTTACAGGGCAATCAATGCCCGATGCGGGCTTGTTGAGACGATGACCGAGTATTACTACTAATGACGACAATGCAAACTATGCTGGCAGGTATTACCGTCATGGTGATTGATGATTCAATGACTATCCGAAAAAGTGCCGAAGCATTTTTGCAGCAAGAAGGTGCGGAAGTGGTGTTGGCGAATGATGGTTTTGATGCGCTTGCAAAAATCAATGATCATCGGCCAGCAGTTATTTTTTGCGACATCATGATGCCCAGGCTGGATGGCTATCAGACGTGTTCTTTGATTAAAAAGAACGCAAAATTTTCATCAACGCCTGTCATTATGCTGTCTTCTCGCGATGGCTTGTTCGATCGGGCGCGAGGTCATGCGGCTGGTTCAAATGAGTACTTGACTAAGCCATTTACAAAAGAGAGTTTGCTTCATGCCATTAATTTGCAAATAAGGGAACGTGCATGAGCCGCGAAATTCGACGGGTGCTGATTATTGATGACTCACCGACGGAGCGGTTTTTGTTGACGCAAATTCTGTTTGCCAATAATTTTGAAGTACTGATTGCCGAGAATGGTGAAGATGGCGTAGCCAAGGCACGAGAGCTTCAGCCGGACTTGATCTTGATGGACGTGGTAATGCCCGGTATGAATGGCTTTCAGGCGACGCGGCAGTTATCACGCGATGCGGCAACAAAAAACATCCCGATTATTCTGTGTACAACCAAAAGTCAGCAGTCTGACAAAGTGTGGGGTCTGCGCCAAGGTGCTTTTGATTACATTACCAAACCTGTAGAGCGCACCTTGCTGCTCGCTAAAATTGCAGCGCTGGCTTCGGGGGGCTTTCAATGAGTAAGTTGGTTAATGAGGTTAATCCGGTCGTTCTGAGAGAGCCCGAAGTTGCGCAAGCCATGTGGCTCGACTTTGAGTCGGGTCTTGATGATTTACCCGGTGGAGGACGGTGGTTGGTGAGCTTGGCTGAATCCGGTGAAGTTTTGCCGCTGCCGACCATTACCCCTGTGCCTTTAATGCAGCCCTGGTTTGTGGGTGTCGCAAATGTTAGAGGTGTGCTGTTCGGTATTGTTGATTTTTCTGTTTGGCGGGGTGGGGCGCCCACGCCACGAACCGCTCAATCGCGGTTGCTGTTGATTGGCGCGCATTGTGCGCTGTTGGTGCAACGCACATGGGGTTTGCAGACGGGTAGTGCTTTGCAAATGCTGGTAAATACAGATGCCAATAGAGCCCCCTGGTATGGCGCTCGGATGAAAAATGCCAGTAGTCAGGACGAATGGGCTCGCTTGGACTGCGCCGCGTTACTGGCCTCACCTGCGTTTTTAAAGATTTCGATATGACCCTCTTTGCGATTGTTAAGTTAATAATTAAGTTGATTCAATGTGAATAATCCACTTCGCATCAATCCGTTACGTAAACCTCAAATTGTTCAAAAAGCTTCGATGCTTCGAAAGGTGCTGGGTGGCTTGGCACTTGATACACAATTTCGCGTACTGGGTATTTTGTTTGTTGTCTGTGTTTTGCTCACCACGGCATTGGTGTATGTCTATAGCCATAATCGGTCACGTAGTGCGGCGTATGCAACTGCTGCTGGCCATTTGCGGTTGTTGGTGCAAAAAATTCCACAAAGTGCCCAGGCGGCATTGCGCGGGAAAGCTCATGGCTTTGAAGAGCTGGCAGTTACCCAGAATGATTTACAGGTTACGCTGAATAATTTAACGCAAGGTGGTGAAATTGCGGGGGTATTTGTACCTCCAACAGGTGACAAAGTCACATTGGCATTGCGCCGTGTGCAGCAGGGATGGAGTTTTTTTGACGCACAAATTGATGTTCTTTTGGCGCAGCAAACCGCAATGCAGATTATGGGTGAGTTAGTAGCTGATGCCATTGTCTTGGGGCCGACAATGGTGGAAGATGCAGAGGCTATTGGCGGTCAGCTACCTGAATTAACGGGGAATATTTTGTACTCTCTGGCGCGGTGGCCGCAAATTTCGAATCCTCAGGACAATGCTTTTCGTTTATTGCGCGCGGAAACAAGTTTGGCGCACCAGCTGGCGGTAAAAAATGAGGTGTTGCATCAAAATTTCGCCGTGTTGCTAGGCAAGCTGGATAGTTTATCCAAGGATGAGGAAGCGCTTCATCAGGCACGTCTTGCTGCCACCAATGTAATTCAGATAGATGGATTAGCGTTAGCTGTCGATGCGTTAATGGCTGACTATAGGCAGGCGTTCACGACACCGCCAGTACTCTTGCTGGTCGCTGCGGCACTGGGCACGTTAACGCTACTCACTTTGATGTTGATGGTTAAGCTCTACCAGCGTGATAGCGTGCGTCGGCGTCTTGAGTCTGAGCGGAAAAGTCGAATAGCTGAAGCTGAGCAAGAGGCAACACAAAATGCTATTTTGCGATTGCTGAATGAAATGAGCGATTTAGCTGATGGTGACTTGACTGTGCGTACAACTGTGAATGAGGACATCACGGGCGCTATTGCCGACTCAGTGAATTATGCGATCGAAGAGTTAGCTGTTTTAGTTCGACGATTGAATGAGGCATCTGAGCGCGTGACGCGAACCACTGGAGATGCGCAAAAAAATTCGCATGAGCTTTTAGTTGCGACGCATGCACAGGCAAACGAGATTCGTGCGGCGAGTTCAGTGGTGCTTGAAACAGTGCAATCAATGGAGGGCGTTTTGCTCTCGGCGCAGACTTCTGCTGATGTTGCTCGTGCTTCTGTCTCCGCTGCAAAAAAGGGTGCCCAGGCCGTTGCTGCTTCAATTGTGGGCATGAACAGCATACGAGGACAAATTCAGGAGACAGCGAAGCGTATCAAGCGGTTGGGCGAATCTTCACAAGAAATTAGCGAAATTGTCGAGTTGATCTCAGACATTACTGAGCAGACCAATGTGCTGGCGTTGAACGCGTCTATTCAGGCTGCCTCAGCGGGTGAGGCGGGGCGGGGATTTTCTGTAGTTGCAGAAGAGGTGCAACGATTGGCTGAGCGATCAGGAGAGGCGACTCGGCAAATTGCACTTTTGGTCAAAACCATTCAGGCTGATACACATGATGCAGTCTCAGCGATGGAGTACTCCACGCAATGTGTTGTTTCTGGAGCAAAGCTCTCTGATGCGGCGGGACAATCATTAACAGAAATTTCTGCTGTGTCGCAAGACTTGGCTCGACGAGTCGAAGTGATTGCAGATGCTACAAAAATACAAGCGCATAGCGCAACACAAGTCGCAACATCAATGCAGCATATTCTAGCAATTACAGATCAAACGACTGCACGCACAAGGCAGACAGCTTCGGCTGTTGCTGATTTAGCGCAATTGGCTGTCGAGTTAAAAGGCTCTGTCGCTGGATTTAAAGTATAGGTAACGACTATGGCCAATGAAATAGATATCGGACCGCTTTCCTGGGTAAAAGAAGAAATTGACCTGGCGTTAGCGCTTGCCGTCAATGAGCTCGAAAAGTATGCCACTACGGCTGAGTCTGCTTCCATACAGCGTGCCTATGCAAGCGTGCACCAGGTGCATGGTGCATTAGCGATTGTTGGATTGGATGGAATAGCAGAACTTTCCCTTGTCATTGAGGAAGCCTTATTAGCTGTTGCGGAAGAAAGAATAGCTAATACCGAAAATACGTTGCAAGTAATTCAAGAGGGTGTATCGGCATTGCGTCAGTATTTGGATGATTTGATGGAGGGTGCTGCACACCAATCGCTGAAATTATTTCCTCACTACCGGGCAGTCCTTATGGTGCAAGGCTTGCCTGAGCCGGAGTCCTATACATTATTTTTTCCGGATTTAACCCAACGCCCTCCTCGTCGTGAGCGGGACCCTGTTCCTTTGCAAGGCGAAGCGTTGTTATCCCGCTTGCGCGCTGCCCGCCTGGGGTTTGAGCGTGGTTTGTTAAAGTGGATCAAGGGTGATGCAAAAGGGATCAGCGAAATGAAAGCGTCGCTGACGATGATAGAGCTCACTCAGACAACGCCTGCTAGCCGAGCTATTTGGTGGGTCTCGTTAGGTGTTTTGGATGCATTAGGTGCTGAAGGCTTGTCTGATGCGGCCCAGGTGAAGCGGTTTTTGTTACGTTTGGCTTCCCATATTAAAAAACATGTTGATGGTTTTATTGATGTGCCAACGACGCTTTTGCGCGAGGCGCTTTATCTAGCAGCGATTGCTACTCAGGGACATGCTGCTTTGGCCGTTGTGCGGGCGGCTTATCGGTTGGAGAGCCTTATTCCTGCTGTACCTGTCACGGCCGGCCGACAGGGGCAGCATATGCACCAGTTGCAACTGCTGGTGACCGCTGCGCAGCAACATTGGCTGGCTTTATGTGAGGGTACGATTGCTGCGCTGGTTCCATTCCATGAGAATGTTACTTGGCTTGCCAACGAAGCAGTGGCAACGCATGAGTTTTCTTATGTGCAATTAACCAAAGCGATTCGCGAGCAGGCTGATTTGCTGCGGCGAAATCCTATGCGACATTCGGAAGCACTAGGAACGGAGATGGCGAGTGCGCTGCAACTGGCTGCTTCGGCGTTGGATCACTTTGATTTACTGGGTAGTGCTTTTGCTCAGCAGGTTGAAGATACGATTGCGCGGCTGATCATGGCGGCTTCAGGTGGTGTTCCTCCTGCGACTGATGCGCCTTCGAGTGATGCCATTCTCCAGCGTCCCCCAGGTCGTGCATTGCTGGCATCCGTTGCTGATGATATACAGCGGCATTTGGGCATGGTCGAGCAAGTGCTTGATCGCTTTTTTCGGGCGCCAGGGCAAAAAAAGGTATTGGCTGATGTGCACCCACCCCTTCGGCTGGTCCATGATGCGTTGACCGCATTGGGTGAGGCGCGTGCCATTGCTGTGCTTGATGAATGTACAGCAGCGGTGATGCAGTTTGCTGAGCCGGATTTTGTCCCGCAACGAGCGGATTTTGATCAGGTTGCGCAAAAGTTGTTGTCGATTGGTTTTTTTGTTTCTCAATTGGCTGTCGGGCCAGCAAATCCGGACCACTTTTTTGGCGCAGATAGGGATCAAGATGAAATGCCGTCTGATCGCTTCCTGTCGGCTGCCCCAGTTGATTTGTCGGCAGAAGCGGCGGATGCCCTCGATGCAGATTTGCGAGCTATCTTTTTAGAAGAGGCACAGGATATTCTGGCGTCATTGTTGACCTGCCTGCCAAAGTTGCACGTGACACCTGAGGATGATGAAAGCCTGGTGATCGTGCGCCGTGGTTTTCATACACTCAAAGGCAGTGGACGCATGGTTGGCTTGCACGACTTGGGCGAAATAGCCTGGGTCGTCGAGCAAGTGCTGAATCATTGGTTGGAGAATAAGCTAGCCGCTACACCTGCTTTGCTGTCCATGCTGGATGATGCTGTTCACTTGTTGCAGCAGTGGATTGATCATGCCGGTGGACACGCGCTTGACCAGCACGTTGTAGAGGCGATTTTGCAGCAATGCATGGCGCTGGGCGGCGTATTGGCAGCGCCGACTTTTATGGCGTCAGGTGGCAGAGCAGATGCGCCGCATGAGCTTGCTGTTACGGTTGCAAGTCCCGATGTGGCGGCTGTCAATATGCCCCTTGTAAAGCCTCCTGCAGTTCTGGGTGAACAGCCTGGTTCAGCAGATGTTTCAGCTAAAGAGACTGCGGTGCGTGTGGCAAGTGAGTCGGCTGAGGTGCTGGCCTTTCCTGAACCGGCGCCTATTCGGGTGGGTGAGGCAGACTTTTCGCCTGCACTGTACAACATGTATCTGGAAGAAGCGCGCGGTTATGTGGCGACATTGCAAGCACAGTTAGGGCAAGAGACGGTGCCGCAGCCACTGGTGATTCGTGCAGTGCATACATTGGCAAGCATTTCAGCTGCAACAGGTTTTTCAGCAATTCACCATTTGGCTCACGCACTCGAGAGCGTGCTCATCCGGTTTGAGCAGATGGCTGCGGTGCCAAGTGAGACGCAACGATTTGTATTTGCGCGCTGCGCGGGTGCCTTGGAAGGCATGCTAGGCGCAGTGGCTGCACGGCGTATGCCCAATGAAGAAAACGCGCTGGCTGCAACACTCACGGCAATGACGCCGACGTTATTTGCTGAGCTTGCCAAAGCGGCCGATCAGTTGCCATCGCATGCAGATAGTGGTGGTGCAAGTTTGCCAGACGATGAAGATATTGAGCATAACGACGATGCCGTCGATAGTCATGTGCTCTCTATTTTTATGGATGAAAGCGCAGATTTGTTGCGCGACATCGGAAAGCTGCTGCGTGCATGGCGTGCATCACCCAATGATGTTTCAGTGACAGAAGCGCTTGCAAGATCGTTGCATACATTCAAAGGTAGTGCGCGCATGGTGGGTGCTATTGAGTGCAGTGATGTATTGCACGCGATGGAAACCCGCTTGGAGGATGCACGCGCTAGCCAGTATTCAGGCCAGCCAGGCAGTACGCAGGTATCGTCAGCGCTAATTACCGAGATGGAAAGTGCCTTGGATAAGGCGGCGAATCTGTTGGATCAGTTGCGCTATTCAGATAATAAGTTAATGCCTGCTCGGGTTAGCCAATCCAATGAAACGACAGCGTCACTACAGCAGCCTTTTTCTGACGAGCCAAGCTTGCTGGCAGAGGGTGCTAATAATCAGGTAATTGTCCGGGTACGTGCTGACTTGATTGACCAATGGGTTAATGATGCCGGTGAAATGTCGATTTCGCGAACCCGTATTGAGAGTGAGTTGCGTGAAATAAAAGGTGTATTAACCGACCTTAGCGACAGTGTGGCGCGGCTGCGCAGCCAGTTGCGTGAAGTGGAAATTCAGGCTGAAACGCAATTACAGTCACAAGAAGCATTAGCCGTAGATCGTGCAGCGCAGTTTGATCCGTTGGAGTTTGACCGGTTCACACGCTTTCAGGAGGTCACGCGCATGATGGCCGAAAGCGTAAATGATGTCGCAACGGTACAACATAACTTACTGCTTAATTTAGATCACGCCAATGCCGCATTGATGGCGCAGGCAAGATTGAATCGAGATCTCTCACAGCATTTAATGCGCGCCCGCATGATGCCTTTTGAGAGCTTGACGGAACGGCTTTATCGTGTGGTTCGACAGGCGGCCAAGGATGCAGATAGGCAAGTAGTCTTGCATGTTCACAATGGTGAGATCGAAATGGATCGGTCGACGCTGGAAAAAATGGCCGGGCCGATAGAGCACTTGCTGCGCAATAGCATCGCACATGGCATTGAGGACGCAGCGCAGCGGCTTGCCATAGGCAAGCCAGAAGCAGGGCAGCTTGATCTTTCATTGAAGCAAGAGGCTAACGATATTGTGATTAGCCTGGCTGATGATGGTGCGGGTCTGGACTATTCACGCATCCGACAACAAGCGGTTGAACAAGGCTTATTGTCACCCGAAGCGGCCGCGATGGCGGATGAAGAAAAGTTATCTGCCCTGATTTTTCATCCTGGATTTTCTACGGCTAATGCAGTGACCTCTCTTTCAGGCCGTGGTGTTGGTTTAGGTGTTGTTAAAAACGAGACCATGGCCTTAGGTGGCCGCATTGAAGTACGCAGCAAACCACAGGCAGGTACGACATTTTTATTGTCTGTGCCGCAGACCATGGCGATAGCCCAAGTCGTGCTGGTTCGGGTAGGTGACAGGCATTACGCGATTCCATCTGCCATGGTTGCTCAGGTGAATGAGTTAAAGCCGGATGAAATCATCAGAATTCGTGCAGCAAAGGTCATGACATGGCAGGGTGCTGACTATCCATGGCAGTATTTGCCTTCTCTTTTGGGGGAACATCATGCTATTCCTGCCGCCGCACCGCGGACTTGGGTGTTGAATATTGACAGCGGCAGCGGTCGTTTGGCCCTCGAAATTGATGCATTAGCGGGCAATCAGGAAATCGTCATTAAACCGATTGGGCCGCAGCTAGCGCGTGTATCCTGGATACTGGGTGCTACTGTATTAGCCGATGGCGAGATTGTGTTCATGATCAATCCATCAGCGCTCGCTGCGAGTGTTGCAGAGCGCCCGGTGGATGCTGCTGAGCGCGTGCAAAAACCGGCCCCGCCTGCCGCCGCACCCATTATGGTGGTGGATGATTCGTTGACAGTACGTAAAGTCATGAGTCGTTTGCTAGAGCGGCAAGGTTATCGTGTCGTCATCGCAAAAGATGGTGTCGATGCGTTGGAGCAATTACGCGATACTGCGCCAGAGGGCATGCCGGCATTGATGTTGATTGATATTGAAATGCCGCGTATGGATGGTTTTGAGCTGGCCCGGCATATTCGTACAGATAATATGTTGGCGAAAATGCCCCTGATTGCGATCACTTCTCGCACCGCTGATAAACACCGCCAACATGCGCGGGAAGTGGGCATTAATCATTATTTGGGCAAACCTTACAATGAAGAACAATTGCTTGCATTGGTGGCTGGTTATTGTCGGCAAAACGCCATTGCAACCGGTGTTACGCAAGCATAGAGATAGTTTTTGAGAATAATCAAACAGCCCAGCAAACATCAATAAATCAACAGGAAAGTCACTATGACTAATCGACCATTTAAAGTTCTCGGTATCCAGCAAATTGCCATTGGCGGGCCTTCCAAAGCGCGTTTATCGCGCCTGTGGGTGGATATGTTTGGTTTGACAGTTGCTGGTAACTTCGTGAGCGAGCGTGAAAACGTAGATGAAGATATTGCAGTAATCGGCAGTGGCCCCTTTAAAGTGGAAGTGGATTTGATGCAGCCATTGGATGCGACAAAAAAACCCGCCGTGCATGAGCCGCCGTTAAATCACATCGGCTTGTGGATAGACGATTTGCCGCGCGCCGTCGAATGGCTCACCGCGCAAGGTGTGCGCTTCGCGCCGGGTGGCATACGCAAGGGCGCATCAGGTTATGACATCACTTTTATGCACCCTAAGGCCAACGAACAGTTTCCGATTGCCGGTGAAGGCGTATTGATCGAACTGGTGCAGGCACCACCGGAAGTGATTGAAGCATTTACCCGCATGGCAGGGTGATTCTTGCCATCATTGCGGGCGTAACGCACCGCTACATGCTTATTTCCAGTGCGCCGGTGGTCTTGTGCCATCGAGTATATCCATCGTTGGGCGATAAACCTGAGCGTTGACTTCCAGCATGCCTAAAGCGGTATGAAAGATATGTTGGTGAGTAAACTTAAGATTGCTTTTCGCCTGTATTTTTGATGTGTCGGCATCATGAAAGCTTGAGCCAAACCACATGATGGCGGGGATATGCAACTGAGCATCCGGGGCAACTGATTTTGGCAGGCCATGCAGGTAGATGCCGTTTTCGCCAAGCGATTCGCCATGGTCGCTGACATAAAACATGATGGTCTCAAACTGGTGATTGTTCTTTTCGAGTACGCCAATAGTTTTGGCGAGAAAGTCATCGGTATACAAAATAGCGTTGTCGTAGGCGTTGCCGATTTCTGTGGGCGTGCACAGGCTCAAATCACTGCTTTTGCAAGTGGGGGTGAACTTTTCAAAGGCGGGCGGATAGCGTTTGTAGTAGGCCGGGCCGTGGTTTCCCATTTGGTGCAGCACAATCAAAATATCGCCTGTTGGATGAGCGTCGATGAAGGGTTGAATGGCAGAGAGCATGCCTTCGTCACGGCATTCTGTATCGCAGATGGGATTTTTTTGGGGTGATTTAAAGTCCTGAAAAGCAACACGCGAGGCCACGTGTTTTGAGTCGGAGTTATTGTCTAGCCATAAAACATTCACGCCACTGCGTTGCAATATGTCGAGCAAGTTTTCTTGCTCATTGATGCGGGCAGTGCTTGAGCCAGACTCGCCATCCAGTAAAAAAATGCACGGAACGGAAACTGCGGTAGATGTGCCGCAAGCCCAGAAATTGGTAAAGCTGATGACCTTTTTTTGCTTTAATTGCGGGTTGGTCTCACGTGAGTAACCATTGAGCGAAAAGCGATCAGCCCGCGCTGTTTCGCCGATGACTAAAACAACAAGCTCGCGCTCAATATCCTGCTTGGAAATTTTAGCGTCTTGGGCAATGAGGGTGATAGGCCCTTGCGTTGTCGAGCCCATGCGCTGATTGACAAATTTGATTGCTGAATAAACGTAGTAACTTGGATTGGCGTAGGTACGCAGGTTTTTATGTTCCCTGAAAAAAGAAGCATAGAAGCTGCCAAACAGCATGACCAAGCCCACCATTAGCACCAAGGTGATGCTGACGAGTTTGAGGCGGGCGATGAGCTCTGCGCGCCAGCCCCGCCAAAGAAAATTTGCCCGGCTGACGGCGATAGCGGGTAACACACCAAGAAAAACAAAGTAAGCCAGCAGTTTGAGATTGAACAACTCAAGCGATTCGGCAGTGTTGGTGTGGGCAACATTTTGCAGCATGTCGTCACTGATGATGACGCCATAGTTGTCCATAAAGTACGCAGCAAGCGAAGACAGCAAAAGGAAAACAATCAATACGAGCTTGGTCGTGCGCTTAAAACACAGCAGAGAAAATAATAAAACAACTGCACTACCAAAGACGACAAGGAGAGAAAGTAAGGCGGGCGCATGGCCTAGGGTGATTGGGTAAGCCTGAATGACATTTTTTATGAAGGCGAGATTGCAAAATGCAATCAGAAAACCAGTGACCAAAAGAATTAGCGATGTGCTGGAAAAGGAGCGGCTGGTCATATTTGATGTGTCCTGGCGTGATGTTCAAGTAAGTTAGGGTTGACTATTGGCTAAGTTTGCCAGGCAAGCAATTCAATCATTGTATTGAAGAACGGGATGCTTGCCGTGAAAAATAAACGAGCAAATCAATAAAAGTCGGCGCTGGTGATACGGCGTGAAGTTATTCACGCCGTATCACCAGCGCCGACTTTTTGCGCTCTTTTGAGGCCTTGTTGCTGGTGCTGTAACGATTTACTTGAACGCGATAATCTGCTGATCCACTGCCAGACTCTCGCCTGCAGTGGCGAGGATTTTTTCCACCACGCAATCACGTTCGGCTTTCAGCACGTTTTCCATTTTCATGGCTTCGATCTTGGCCAGGACTTCCCCGGCTTTGACTTCCTGTCCGGCCTTTACCGCCACGTCGGTGAGCAGCCCCGGCATGGGTGAGAGCAGGAATTTGGACATGTCGGGTGCGGCTTTGACCGGCATCAAGGCATGCAATTCGGCTGTGCGCGCTGACATGACCTGCACATCCGCCTGCACGCCCCAGTGGAACAGGCGATACACCAGGCCACGGCGTTCGACTTGCATGCACATCGGTTCGCCATTGATGGTGCCAATGTACAGCGGCTTGCCAAACTGCCAGTGCGAGCGCACGGCGTAGTGCTGGCCGGAAAAATACACATCCCAGCCTTCTTCGCGTGGCGAGGCGGCGGTGACTTTGACTTCGTATTTTTCCTGGCCAATCAGTACCACAAAGTCGCTGCCGGGCTGAAACTCATGTCCGCGCATCTGGCCGGAAATGGTGGCGTTGCGTTTCAAAAATTGGCGATTCATGGCGGCGGCAACCGCAACCAGCATGGCCGGGTCGTCATGCGGCACATCGGCGGCATCAAAGCCCTTGGGATATTCCTCGGCAATGAGTCCGGTGTTGAAGTGGCCTGAAACAAAGCGCGGATGCTGCATGAGCGCGGCCTGGAAGGCGATGTTGGAGGAAACGCCACGAATCACAAAACGGTTCAGCGCATCGCGCATGCGTGCAATGGCCGCGTCGCGCGTGCCGGCGTGCACAATCAGCTTGGCGATCATCGAGTCGTAATACATCGAAATCTCGCCGCCTTCAGCCACGCCCGTATCCACACGAACCGCGCCCGGCACCTCAGGCGGCGGCATGAATTTCACCAAACGCCCGGTGGAGGGTAAAAAGCCACGGAAGGGGTCTTCGGCGTTAATGCGGCATTCCATCGCCCAGCCTTCCAGCTTGACTTCATCTTGCGTCATGGGCAACTTTTCGCCTGCTGCCACGCGAATCATGAGCTCGACCAAATCAAGTCCGGTAATCATTTCCGTGACCGGGTGTTCGACCTGCAAGCGGGTATTCATTTCGAGGAAATAAAAACCCTTGTCCTTGCCGCCGACAACAAACTCCACCGTGCCGGCGGATTGATAATTCACCGCTTTGGCCAAGGCCACCGCTTGCTCGCCCATGGCTTTGCGCGTGGCAGCATCAAGGAAAGGAGACGGCGCCTCTTCAATCACTTTCTGGTGGCGACGCTGGATCGAACATTCGCGCTCCCACAAGTACACCATGTTGCCGTGCGCATCGCCAATCAGCTGAATCTCGATATGGCGGGGTTCTTCGATGAATTTTTCGATGAACACGCGATCGTCGCCAAAGGCGTTTTTGGCTTCTGTTTTGCAAGAGGCAAAACCTTCATGCGCTTCTCTATCGTTGTAGGCTACGCGCAAACCCTTGCCGCCACCGCCAGCGGAGGCCTTGATCATCACTGGGTAGCCGATATTTCTGGCAATCTCAACCGCCTGGTCTGGTGTATCAATCGCTTCGTTATAGCCGGGGATGACATTGACCTGNNTGGACGCGATTTTGTCGCCCATCGCCGCAATCGCGGCATGCTTGGGGCCAATGAAAATAATGCCGACTTCTTCCAGCCGACGGGAAAATTCCGCATTTTCGGAAAGAAAACCATAGCCCGGATGCACGGCTTCGGCGCCGGTCTGTTTGCAGGCAGCGATGATCTTGTCCATCACCAGATAAGATTCCTTCGATGCGGCAGGGCCAATGCAAACGGCTTCATCGGCCATCTCGACATGGCGCGCATCGCGGTCGGCTTCGGAATACACAGCCACGGTTTTGATACCCATTTTGTGGGCGGTTTTAATCACACGGCAAGCAATCTCGCCACGGTTTGCAATAAGAATTTTCTTGAACATGATTTTTCCTTGCCGGCAATTAAAGGGGAATGTTGCCGTGCTTGCGCCACGGGTTTTCGATCTTTTTGTTCTTTAACATCGCCAAACTGCGGCAGATGCGCTTGCGCGTTTCATGCGGCATGATCACATCATCAATAAAGCCGCGCGCACCCGCCACGAAGGGATTGGCAAACTTGGCCTTGTACTCCGCTTCACGCGCCGCCACTTTGACAGGGTCGTTTTTCTCGTCGCGGAAA
This sequence comes from Rhodocyclaceae bacterium UBA6160, assembly GCA_002422995.1. Classification (GTDB taxonomy): domain Bacteria; phylum Pseudomonadota; class Gammaproteobacteria; order Burkholderiales; family Rhodocyclaceae; genus Rugosibacter. The sequence goes on along the minus strand of DIUK01000077.1, from coordinate 288 downwards.
ATGATTTCCACCGCGCCCTTGGGGCCCATGACTGCAATTTCAGCCGATGGCCAGGCGAAGTTCACGTCACCACGCAAGTGTTTTGAAGCCATCACGTCATACGCGCCGCCATAGGCTTTGCGGGTGATGAGCGTAACTTTTGGCACCGTGCATTCGGCATAGGCATACAGCAGCTTGGCGCCATGCTTGATGATGCCGCCATATTCCTGCGCCGGGCCAGGCATGAAGCCGGGCACGTCAACCAGGGTGACCACGGGGATGTTGAAGGCATCGCAAAAGCGCACAAAA
>DIUK01000096.1 GCA_002422995.1 Rhodocyclaceae bacterium UBA6160 | reverse complement strand
GTCGTGCAACCCTCTTTGTACGAACCGCTTGGCATGTCGCAAAGCGAAGCGCTCTCGCTTGGCATTCCGGTGGTCGCCAGCAGAACGGGAGGCATTCCAGAAACCATCACGCATGAACACACTGGCCTGCTTGTCGCCCCGGGCGACGTAAGCGCATGGGTAACGACACTCACCTGGGCGCTTGAACATCCACACGAAATGAAACAGATGGCAAGTCATGGCCATGACTTTGTTCGCACGCAGTTTCTCATGTCGAAGAATATCGAAGCGTTATTAACTGCCATTACCAGCTCCTGTGTAAAAACCTAATTCTTACCTCCAGGTACAGCACCCCATGACAATCGCTGAAAAACTGAGTAATAGCATGAATAATACAGCCACATGGATGGCTATTGCCATGGGTTTCGCGCTCCCCATATCCACGGCTGCCAGTAATATTTTCCTTGGTTTAACGTTATTTTTTTTCGCTCTTTCAGGTAACTATTACCGTAAGTTCCAATCCCTTGTTCGCAATCCTGTGGCATTGATGATCCTTGCCTTTGTTGCCTTAACTGCACTAGGTGGCTTATATGGCCAAGGCGATATAACAGACAAAAAGTTTTACTTTGGCAAATATGCTTCGCTATTAGCCGCTCCTTTACTAATGCCACTGTTTTCATCTGCCAGACATCGTCTTTATGCGCTCATCGCGTTTAGCCTCGCCATGCTACTCACCTTAGTTTTATCGTACGCCTTACGGTTTGGCTGGGTTCCTTCAGCTACAGGTTTTTTAGCCGATAGAGCGTTAACCGGCACAAGCAATCCAGTCGTTTTCAAATTATCTATCACGCATGGTTTTCTCATGGCTATCAGCGCCTTTATGTTTGCACTAGGAGCGCAATATGCACAATTATTTTTTTGGCGCCGGACGTTCATCATCCTCGCCATATTGGCAGGCGTTAATGTTTTATTCATGGTGATAGGCAGAACCGGCTATCTGGTGCTGGTCGCTTTAGCGACTTATCTTTTCTACTGCCGCTTTGGTAAAAAAGGGCTTGCGCTCGCGTTATTTTTTAGCCTTGCCATAGGCACATTGGCCTACCAACTATCAGACACTTTTTATGACCGTACGCGAACAGCCATTGCTGAAGCGCAGGCTTGGAAACCCAAGGCAGGTGATAAGTCATCTATTGGATTACGACTCGACTATTACTCAAATACCCTTGCTATCATCAAAGACCATCCTTGGTTTGGCGTAGGTGTCGGTGGATTTGAAGTTGCCTATAGCGCAAAGATCAAAGGCACACAAATGGCACCATCGAATAACCCTCACAATCAGTATTTACTCACCAGCGCGCAATTTGGCTTGCTTGGCATGGTCGCTTTAATCAGTCTTTTTACAACCTTGCTCTGGCAGGCTCGTTATCTTGCACCACCCTATCGACAAATAGCCTATGGTGTCTTATTTGCTTTTCTGATCGGTAATACCTTCAACTCTTTTATGCTCGACTTCACCGAGCGATTATTTTTCGCCTGGATTTGTGGCGTACTTTTTTCAGGGTTACCTGAAAGAAAGACATTGGACAAACACCATCGCACCTAGCCAAACCCTAAATTATTTCTTGATCAACGCTTGAAGATCAAAAAATGAAAGTCCTTGCCAGGATACTTATTATTGTCAGGTAAGCAAAACCATTTTGCCTGCCTTCTCTTGGAATCAAACTCAACCAAGATTTAATGCTTTCATGACAAAGACTTAATCACTAGCGAGTAGAATCAACAAGATAATGAATAGCGAGCTATCACTTCTTGCACTTTGGGGTTACGGACTAGCCTTATTTGGCTATAGCGCCCTCGCGGTTCATCTTGTCCGCTTACAGTCGGCGGCAGTATCAAACCGGATTCGTCATGCACTCATTGCTGCAGCGATACTCACAGCCCTATGGGCTGCCACCGGAACAAGTGTTCACCTCTACACCTTTATTCCTCTGCAACCAATTCACGAAGTTTTTGATGCACTGCGCTATGGCTCGTGGTTTTTTTTGCTAACGTTGTTACTTTTGCCCTCGCCAACTGACCGCAGTCCCCCACCTGAATGGCGTCCCTCCCGCTTGTTTTTTATTGGTGGCACGCTCACCTTTCTCAGTCTGGCATTGCAAACACTTCGCATACTGGAACCTTACTCTCTAGCAGCAACATATACCGCCCATTACGCCGGGCTTGCGCTCGTTATTTTTGGAATAGTACTGCTGGAACAGTTATACCGAAACACGACAGAAGAGTCTCGTTGGAACATTAAGCCACTGGCCATTGGGTTAGTCGCCATTTTTGTTTTTGATTTGTACTTTTATTCCATCACCGTCATGCTAAAGCAAATTGATGGTGATACTTTTGCCGTGCGTGGATTTGCGTCTGCGTCAATTATCCCCTTACTCGTATTGACTATCTATCGCACGCAATCACGTCCGCTGAACATCACCCTCTCTAAAACAGCCGTCTTTCAAACCGCTACACTGGCACTCGTTGGCATTTACCTTCTTGCCACCTCTGCGGCCGGTTATTACGTTCGATTTCTAGGGGGTAGCTGGGGTGGCGCCTTACAAATCGGTGTTTTATTCGCTGCTTTTTTGCTGCTTATTTTGCTCTGGTTATCCGGCTCTGTTCGCGCCTGGCTTAAAGTAGTCATTGGTAAAAACTTCTTTCGCTATCGTTACGACTATCGAGAAGAATGGCTCAAATTTACGAATGCCTTATGTTCTGAAAATAGCGTATTACAACTAGGACAACAAGTCATTCGTGGCTTAGCAGATATGGTCGAAAGCCCCGCTGGCGCGCTGTGGACGAAGGATATTTCTGGAGAAAAATTCATTCAAAGCGCTCGCTGGAACTTTCCTGTCTCGGATATTACCGAAACACCCCAAAGTGAAATTATCAAGACTTTAGATACTTCCGGCTGGGTACTCAGCCTGGAGGAGTACCGCGCCAAGCCTGGACGCTATGGCGAACTGCAATTACCCTCTTGGTTGCTTGAAATGTCTACCGCCTGGCTAGTCATTCCTTTACGCACATCCGCTGGCATGGTCGGCTTTGTGATTCTTAATACATCGCGAACGCCAATAGACCTTAACTGGGAGGTTAATGATTTATTGAAAACGGCTGGCCGCCAAGCGGCGACGTTTTTAGCACAGATGCAAGCAACAGAAGCCTTACTGGAGTCACGCAAGTTTGATTCCTTTAATCGTATGTCTGCTTTTGTTGTCCACGACCTCAAAAATATTCTGACGCAACTTTCCCTGGTTGTACGAAACGCTGAACGCCACGCAGATAACGCAGAGTTCCAAAAAGACATGCTCTCAACAGTAAGTCACTCTGTAGACCGCATGCGACAGCTGATGCTGCAGTTACGTGAAGGCGCAACCACTGCGGACCCTTTTAGTGGTGTCCGCTTGGATCAAATTGCAGAGCGGATTCAACGCTCAAAAATTGCCTCGCGCCCTGCTGTTGACCTTACCATTCATGAAAAAGTCTCTATTCGCGGTCAGGAAGAGCGCATAGAACGCGTGATAGGCCATTTGGTTCAAAATGCATTAGATGCAACTGATGCTCAAGGCAAAGTATGGATGACTGTCGGCCGTGAAGCGGGAATGGCTCAAATTGAAGTGGGTGATACCGGGCAAGGCATGTCAGCCGAATTTATTCGGGAACGACTCTTCAAACCCTTTCAAACAACCAAGCAAGCAGGAATGGGTATAGGCGCTTATGAGAGTCGACAATACATACAAGAACTCGGCGGGGAAATCACGGTAGAAAGCGAAGAAAATATCGGCACACGCTTTCGTGTCAGACTACCTATACTTGAAATTCAAACCAAATCAGATTTAGCACAACCAAACTCACTATGACAACAGAAAAACTACGACAGTTATTAGTGGTAGAAGACGACCCGGCTCTACAAAAACAAATTCGCTGGTCATTTGACCAATATAACGTGCTTCTTGCCAGTGACAGGGAAAGCGCCCTTTCTCAAGTTCGCCGTCATACGCCTGCAGTCATCACCATGGACTTAGGCTTACCCCCTGACGCAGATGGTGTCACTGAAGGCTTCAAGCTCTTGGAACAAATTTTAACAGCAGCCCCTGATACCAAAGTCATCGTTTTAACAGGTCAAAATGAGCAAACCAATGCCCTACGAGCTATTGCGCTTGGTGCATATGATTTTTTCGTGAAACCCTTTGAACCAGAAACCTTGAATTTAACTATTGAGCGAGCCTTTCGATTCTACGATTTGCAGCAGGAAAATCGACGCTTGCAATCCATGCAACAGCCGGATGCCCTAGGAGCACTAATCACACGTGACCCTGATCAGCTTTGCCGGGCCCGGCAAACGCGATAGCGAGCTGGAACAAGCCGTGGCCGCCGGTGTGTTGATTAACGCAGAATCCATCAATGAACTCACGCGCCTGGCCGCCATCGCGCAAAAGCTTGGGCGCACAGCGCGCGTGGCGCTGCGCATCAACCCCGCCTTTGAGCTCAAGGGCGCGGGCATGCGCATGGGCGGCGGGTCGCGGCCGTTTGGCCTGGACGAAGAAATCGTGCCTGACTTGCTGGATGGCTGGGGACGCTTCGGCTCGCACCTGGCGTTTGAAGGCCTGCACATTTTTGCCGGCTCGCAAAACCTGAATGGCGAATCCATCGCCGCAGCACAGCGCGCCAGTTACCAGTTGGCTTTGCGCCTGGCAGAACACGCCCCGACACCGATCAAAACGCTTAACTTAGGCGGCGGTTTTGGCATTCCGTATTTCGCGCATGAGTCGCCCCTGGAACTCGCGCCGATTGCCACCGCATTAACCGAGATTGCGCAAGATGCCGCGCAACGCATGCCACAAGCCGCCCTGCACCTGGAACTCGGCCGATACCTCGTGGGCGAAGCCGGGATTTATGTCACCCGCATTGTCGATAAAAAAGTCTCGCGCGGGCACACTTACCTCGTCACCGATGGCGGGCTGAACCACCATCTGGCGGCCAGCGGCAACTTCGGCCAGGTCATCCGCCGCAATTATCCTGTGGCCATTGTTCATGCAGGCGAAATAAAAAATACCGATAAAAAAGTCGGCTATGGCGATACGGCGCAAAGCCAGCGCAATGGCAATACAACAAACACCGAAACCGCAAGCGTCGTCGGCCCCTTGTGCACACCGCTCGACCTGCTCGCCGACAAAGTGGACTTGCCCATCACCGAACCCGGCGATTTATTTGTTATTTTCCAATCCGGCGCCTATGGCGCCAGCGCCAGCCCGCAGGGATTTTTATCGCACCCGACGGTCAGCGAAGTACTCTTTTAAAAATTCTGGGCACGTGATTTTCATTCCTGCTTCAACAAACTCACCATAAACGCATCAAAGGCTTGGCATTCAGCTTGGCATTCATCCTGTCTGCCAAATTGCCTATCGCGTATTTTCGAGTAAGTGGTTAATGAGCCGTTGTGTCGTGGTTTCAACCAAAGTAAGCACATAGTCAAACCCTTCCGGCCCGCCATAGTAAGGGTCTGGAACTCCCTCATCCAAAACAGGATTGGCTAAATCTTCTGCCTTGGCATAATCTAAAAACAAACCCAGACGACCAGACGCCGTTGCGGGGCAAATTTTTTCCAGCACGCTCAAATGTCCGCAATCCATCGCCAAGACATAATCAAAGCGAAAAAAATCTTTCTCAACAATTTGTCGCGCACGCAAGGGCGTCAAATCATAGCCCCTTCGTGCGGCGGCCTGTACTGCACGATAGTCCGGTGGCGCACCCTTATGCATGCCAATAGTGCCGGCCGAATCAAACGTAAACAAATGCCCCACGCCCTGTCTTGCCGCCAAGGCACGTGCCACACCTTCCGCAGTGGGCGAGCGACAAATATTTCCAGTACAAACAAATAAAACTTTTTGATCACTCATACCATTTACCCCAAGACAACGCCCGCCAGCTCATCAAAACAAGTTTCACCTGAAAAATTAACCATCACCCAAAAATCTCTATCAGGTTTGATAACATGGATAGCAACCTCTTCAGTTTAAAAGACTTAACGACAACTCATGAATAACAACACACATAACGAAAACTCGCCGTTGCCTGCTCATAATCAACCGCCCGTTGTTCCCGTGCTGCTCTGCGGCGGTTCTGGCACACGCCTGTGGCCATTATCCCGCTCACAATATCCCAAACAGTTTTTGCGTTTGTTAGGCGAACACTCTTTACTTCAGGCAACTTTGTTGCGTCTGCAAGGTTTTCCAGGACTAGGCCGCCCAGTCCTGATCACCAATGAAGCGCACCGATTTTTAGTCGCTGAACAGATTCGTGAAATTGGCATTGAAGCCGACATTCTGCTCGAACCCGCTGCGCGCAATACCGCACCGGCCTTAGCTGCCGCCGCCCAGTGGTGCCGTCGCGGCGGCCAATCACCGCTCATGCTGGTTTTGCCATCAGATCATGTCGTTACCGATATTGCTGCATTTCAAGAAGCAGTGGCATTGGCCTTGCCACATGCCGCTGCAGGCCGCTTTGCCACCTTTGGCATCACCCCTGAACGCCCGGAGACAGGTTACGGTTACATTCACCGGGGCGCGGCCATTGCAGACGGCTTTGCCATTGATCGCTTTGTCGAAAAACCAGACGCTGACACCGCGCAAAGCTACCTTGATTCAGGTGAATATTATTGGAACAGCGGCATGTTTTTGTTTCGCGCGGATCGTTACTTGCAAACCCTCAATCGCCTGGCGCCCGAAATTACCGAACCTGCGCGCACAGCAGTTGATCACGCCAAGCTTGATCTGGACTTTGTCCGCCTGGACGGAGAATCTTTTTCTGCTTGCCGCGCCGACTCAATAGACTATGCCCTGATGGAAAAAACCGACGATGGCATTGTCATCCCGCTCACCGCTGGCTGGAACGACATTGGCGCATGGGATACTTTGTGCCGTAGCACCAGCGCCGACTTTTACGGCAACACCTGTGAAGGTGACGTCATTGCACATGACTCGACCAATAATCTTATTCGTGCTGAATCACGGCTGGTTGCAACAATCGGGCTTACCGACATGGTCATCATAGAAACAGCAGATGCCGTGCTTATTGCCCCCAAAAATCGCACCCAGGAAGTTAAAGCGATTGTTGAAAAGCTGCAAAAAGATGGTCGCACCGAAATCGATCTGCATACCCATGTGCACCGCCCCTGGGGCAGCTACCAGGGCATCGTGCAGGGCGACCGTTACCAAGTAAAACGCATTACCGTCAAACCCGGCAAGCAGCTCTCTTTACAAAAACATCACCACCGCGCCGAGCACTGGATAGTAGTCAAAGGCACAGCCCAAGTCACACGCGGAGAAGAAATACTCCTGCTTGCGGAAAACGAATCCACCTATATCCCGCTCGGCGTCGTACACCGGCTGGAAAATCTTGGCAAGATCGATCTGGAAATGATTGAGGTGCAATCCGGCGGCTATCTGGGTGAAGATGATATTGTGCGACTGGAAGACGTTTACGGCCGAGCAAAATAATCAGCGAAATCTGCTTAAGCATTAAGCGCAATCCATCAACTATTGATCAATTTACTAACACCTCGGTAAAGAAAATCCTTACCGCCATACATTACGGCTTCAACACATGCCGATCGATCAGAACCAGATAGCACAAACAAGCAAACATCATCAAACTCATGCCGCCCAACATCAGGGTGCCGGCCTGAAAGCCGCCCAGCCAGTAATGACCTTGCAAACGCAACAAACCCACTACAGCACTTAGCAATACCCCTGCAACCGCTGCAATCCGGCCGGACCAACGCAAAACCATTGAGATCATGACTAACTCCTCATTTATTGGATTAAGCAGCGGTGAATCTACACCAAAAAAAGTCAGCCTCCTATCAAGACTTATTTTCAGACTTTTTTCAGCACACACGGACAATATGCCGTACAGCGCTCAATCCGGTCGCCAAAAATGCAACGTGTCGCGCCACCTGCCACACACCAAACCCTATTCAGATCCATGCACCAAGCTATCCAGCCGAATAGTTGAAAGAAAAATTATTTTTTGCACACTGTTTGTATTTTCGCTATTCCTCTCCCTCCCTGTGTTCGCTGCAGAGTTCGCGCCCAATCTCGTGAGCGATGACACCTTGCCCAGCGCCTCGCCTTACCTGGGTGAAGTTCGTCGCGCGCCCAATGGACAACTCATCGCTACCCCGGCAACAACCGAGAACAACAGCGCACCAACAACTACACCCACCAGCAAACCTGGTGGCCGCACTATTGCTGTCGGACCCAACGCGCGCATTCGCACCATTGCCACAGCTGCCGCCCTGGCACGCGATGGCGACACGATAGAAATTGCCGCTGGCGACTACCCGCAAGATGTGGCCGTATGGACACAGAACAACCTGACCATCCGTGGCATAAATGAAAAAAGTGGTCGTCGCGTGCGCCTGCTGGCGAATGGCGCCAGTGCCGAACAAAAAGCACTCTGGGTTGTGCGTGGCGGCAAAATCACGATTGAGAATATCGAATTTTCCGGCGCCCGCGTAGCAGATAAAAACGGTGCCGGCATTCGTTTTGAAGAAGGTGACTTAAGCATTCGCCGCTGCCGTTTTCTGGACAACGAAAATGGCCTGCTCAGCAGCAGTAATCCCAACGCCACGCTGACCATTGAAAACAGCGAATTCGCCCGCAATGGCGCAGGCGACGGCTACAGTCATAATCTTTACGTTGGCGCGATTAAAAAACTCAGCGTCACTGGCAGCTATTTTCACCACGCCAATGCTGGCCATTTACTCAAAAGCCGCGCGCGCGAAAACCATATCCTGTACAACCGGCTCACCGATGAAACCAGCGGCCGCGCCAGTTATGAACTGGAATTTCCCAATGGCGGCATAGCTTACGTGATCGGCAATATCATCGAACAAAGCGCCACCACAGAAAACCCGACACTGATTTCGTTTGGCGCAGAAGGTTACAAAACTTCAGCAAACGCGCTTTATCTCATGAACAATACCTTGGCAAACCATCGGCCTGAAGGCGGCACATTTTTGGTAATCAAACCCGGCGCGATAAATATCACTGCCTATAACAACCTGCTTTTGGGCAAGCGCCCATTGAATACAGGCATTAACGGACTATTCATTAATAACCCGAATGTTGATGCACATGCTTTTGTCCTATCTGACCGGCAGGATTACCGTGTAAGCAAAGACAGCGGGCTGGAGCGAACCTACGTTTCGCCACCCACTATTGCGGGCGTCAGCCTTGTCCCTCAACTGGAATATGTACACCCTGCTGCAACCCGGCTATTGCCGGGAATGCCCACATTACCGGGTGCCCGGCAGACGATGCAACCGGATTTACCCATCACCCGATAAGAAAGAATAAGCGGAGCGAAATTCTCAGCGCCGAACACTCATCATTTTGCGGAAATTGTCCCACCCACCCGCCCCAGTCCATGCGCCTTGACCATCCAAAAACAGCACCACCCTTGCACCCCTTCTGGCTCATTACCGCCTTAATTTTCATCATCTATGGCAGCCTGGTTCCACTGAATTTTCAGCCTCACAGCCTGGCATGGGCATGGGCAAAATTTGAGCAAACACCTTTTCTAGCCCTGGGTCTTGATAGCCGTGCTGACTGGATTGCCAACGGTGTGCTGTATTTCCCAGCGGGTCTTCTTTTAGCGGAGCGATTCGTCGGCCGGCTAAAAGGCCTGGCATTAGCGGGCGCATTACTCATCAGCCTCTGTGCCGTCACACTCCTGGCTTTTGGTGTGGAGTTTGCGCAAATTTTCTTCCCGCCACGCACAGTCTCACAAAATGATCTGCTGGCTGAAGTGATAGGCGGCACACTGGGAATTCTCTGCGCCTGGCCACTGAGCCATCGCATTCGACGCTTGATGGCCTTTAAGCCAACTGACAGCCAAGAAGGCGTCACCCAGTTACTCAAGCTCTATGTCGCCGCCTACATTTTGTACTGCCTTTTCCCTTTTGATTTTCTTTTATCAGCACATGAAATATCAGCAAAAATGACCGCCGACCGCTGGGGCTGGTTATTTGCCAACAACCCACCCCATAATCCATTTCGCACCTTGATCGCCCTTTGCGTTGAAGTTGCCGCCATTTCGCCTTTAGGCATCTTAATCGCTCGGCATACCCGCCACTCATCAAACCGCAGCCTGGCAAACAAACTTTCTCTGCGCTTGATATTCAGTGGTTTCCTGCTCGGCATCAGTATTGAAGCGCTGCAATTTTTTACCTACTCTGGTGTCAGCCAAGGTGCCTCAACCCTCACCCGAGCTGCAGGGGTTTACCTTGGTGGCATGCTGTGGACCCAGGCATCGAGCAAACTAGCGCATTCATCCCACCATGCTTTCCAAACAAAAATCAGCCTATGGCAAAACCAATTACAACGCCACACAGGAAAGCTCACGCTAATTTACTTAATCGGCCTCGGTCTATTCGCCCATTGGTTTTATCGCCCTTGGGGCAACCTCGATACGGCAAGCAATGCGCTAACCGCGCTCCATTTTCTGCCGTTTTATTACCATTACTATGTGAGTGAAGCCAATGCCTTAACCAGCCTTTTGTCCGTTGCGCTGCTTTTCGCACCGCTGGGCGTCATTGCCGCTTTCTCGTCTCGCTCAAAGCACCTGACAATAACTTTGCCTTTTTTACTATCCGCCGCGCTTGAAACCGCGAAACTCTTTTCAACCAGAACACATGCAGACCCCACGAACATCCTGATTGCTGTTGCTGCAACTCATGCTACCTGGCTCATCATGCAGCGCCTTCTTTCTCCGTCACCCGAAAACCGCTCACTGCATGCAAACAATGAAATACCTCACGCCGATCCCATGCAGAACATTCAAGCACTCGCAGCTCAATCAAGAACAGAAAAATCAGCATCAACCTCTGCAGCCAAAGCCCCGGCATCCAGCCTGCCCATACCCAAACAGCCTGCCAAACTTGACCTGGCCGTACTTGGTCTCGTCGCCGCAGGGCTTGCTTACTGGCTCATCAAATTTCCTGTCCACCCTTGGCTGTTGGCAACCGTCTTTTTTGCCAGCGCCGTAGCTGTTTGGTATCAACCCCTCGCCGCACTGTTGATTATCCCTGCTGCATTACCCTTATTTGACCTTGCCCCCTGGAGCGGCCGCTTTTATCTGGATGAATTCGATGCTTTGCTGGCAATTACCCTGGCGGTGGGCTATGCCCGAACACCACTGCACAGCGCCCCTTGGCACCCCGCCGTTAAATGGGCGCTAGGACTACTGGTGCTCAGCTTTTTCTTCAGCACCCTGCACGCACTTTTCCCCTGGCAATCCATTGACGACAATGCGTTTATCACCTACTTGAGCCAGTTCAACGCCTTGCGTATCAGCAAGGGACTGGTCTGGGCATTACTATTTGCAGGCCTGGTGCGCCGTCTCACCACCGCCGAGAAATCGGTTTTCCAATGGTTTGCCTGGGGCATGACACTTGGCCTGGCGGCGGTCGTGGCCATCATGGTGCGAGAAAAATTCATGTTTGGCGGATTACTCAATTTCAGCTCTGATTACCGTGCCACAGGACCTTTTTCTGCCATTCACACAGGCGGCGCTTATGTAGAGTGCTACCTCGCCGTAGCAACCCCCTTCCTGCTTTACCTGATCATTTCTACCCATCAATGGTTGCTGCGGGTTGCCGGCGTCATTTTGCTGCTCGCCAGCACCTACACACTCATGGCCACCGTCTCGCGCAATGGATTTGCTGGCTATGGCATTGCTTGCGGGCTGGCCTTGCTAGCACTCCTGGCAGGACACAGCAAAAAAATCAAACGCCTTGTAACAATTACCCTGCTAGCAGGCGCCGCACTTGCCGTTGCCGTACCACTCTTTGAAGGCAGCTTTGTGCAAAAACGCATGTCCCAAGTCAGTACCGATTTAGGCGTGCGTCAAGCCCACTGGCAAGATGGGCTGTCGATACGCGATAGCGGGTGGTTCACAGAAATTTTCGGCATGGGCATAGGCCGTTTTCCTGATGCGCACTTTTGGCGTAGCCGCGAAACCTTTCACCCGTCCGTCCACGCGCTAAGCGCTGAAGCAGACAACCGCTTTTTGCGCATCGCCCCCGGCTATGCCATGTATGTTGAGCAGATTGTTTCAGTTGAACCGCACCAACGCTATCGCCTGCGGTTTAATGTGCGCTCTGCCAGCCCAGGCGCAACCGTTGGCATTGCGTTATGTGAAAAATGGATGCTTGCCTCATCCCGCTGCGCCACATGGCAAAAAAGCCAGCGCATTGCACAAGCCAACCAGTGGCAGACCGTAGAACAAACCATCAACACCGGCGAACTTGGCAGCGGGCGCTGGATTAGCCAAAGACCCGTTAAATTATCATTCTTCAATAATGGCATTCTGGTTGATGTAGACAACATCCAACTCACCACGCTTGACGGCAACGAACTCATTGCCAATGGCGACTTTTCACGCCACATGGATCATTGGTATTTTTCTACAGATGAACACCTTGCCTGGCACATCAAAAGCATGCCACTGGCTATTTTATTTGACCAAGGGTGGCTAGGCGTACTCGCTTTTAGCCTGTTTTTTGCCACCACTATCTACCTTGCCAGTCGCGCCGCCTGGCAAGGCAACCATGCCGCCGGCATTGCCCTGGCGGCCACCACGGGCTTCTTGATCGTCGGGCTTTTCGACACATTGATTGATGCGCCACGCTTTCTCTTTCTATTGATAACCCTCGCCCTGATCAGCACTCTTAACCCAAAGGCATACAACAGACAACAAGCATCGGCTAAACTGGTTTAATTCTATGGCGCCTTCCAACAACCCAAAAACCAATCTTATCCGTGGCGCCGCATGGACAGTCGGCACCCGCTGGCTCATCAAAGGGCTGGGCTTTATCAATACCGTCATCATGGCGCGCCTGCTCATGCCGGAAGATTACGGCATTGTCGCCATGGGCATGCTGGTTGTCGGCCTGATTCAAACCTTTCTCGATTTCGGCCCATCCGTTGCCTTGCTGCGCAAGGCAGAAGTTACCCGCGATGAAATTGATTCAGCCTGGACGCTAGGCATACTCCAAGGGCTGGGCGCGGGCCTCATGCTGCTGCTGGCGCTACCGCTAGCGCTTGAATACTTCAATGAACCACGGCTAACCTTTGTGCTTCTGGCACTTTCTGCCAGCGTTATCTTTATCAGCTTTAGCAATATCGGCCAGGTGCTGGCGCGCAAGGCATTTATCTACACGCTGGATTTCAAAATCTCGACCGCCACAAAAATTGCCAGCGTCGTCACCACCGTAATCGCCGGCATGATACTGCGCGATTACCGTGCCCTGGTCATCGGCATCATCGCCGGGTATACCGTGCCTGTTTTCTTGAGCTATTGGTGGCACCCCTATCGCCCGCGCTGGAACACCTCAAAAATTGGCGAGATATGGGCGATCACCAAATGGCTGATGGTGGCGCGCGTGGGCCAATTCATCTTGCACAAAGGGGACGAACTTGCTGCGGGCCGCATCGGCACCACGGCGCAGTTCGGGCTGTATAACGTCGGTTCTGATTTCGGCCAGATGCCCGTCGGCGAAATTGGCCCGGCCATGCTCAAAGCGCTTTTACCTGTGCTCTCGTCTCTTGAAGGAAATATCGAGCGCACCAATCAGGCGGTGATCAAAACCATCGCCGCAGTGAATACCGTCATCTGGCCCATCGGGCTCGGGTTTATGGCCATTGCCGCTCAAGCAACCCACATCGCCCTGGGCAGCAAATGGATGGATGCCGTACCTTTTGTTTCGCTGTTTGCCTTGGCTTCTGTACTGCAAACCATGACATCCCCGGCCAACACTTTGCTGATTCTGCATGGCCACACCCGCTCGCAAAGCCAGATTATCTGGATCGAATTTGCCAGCTTTGTACTTGCCGCGATTGCGCTCGTCCCCGGCTTTCATCTGATCGGGCTTGCCCTGGCACGAACAATCAGCTCTGTCGTCAGCTCGCTGGTAACATTGCTCTACACCCAAAAAATTTGTCAGCTGCGCATGAGTGCTGCGCTTAAAACCGTGGTCCGCCCGCTAGCAGGCGCAACCTTAATGTATGGACTCGTCAATTACATCATCTCGCTGCCAGCGATAATCGCCTCGCCAGCACTGAGTCTTGCCGCTGCTATACTTTCTGGCGCGGTGTTCTTCATGCTATGGTCATTGGCGAGCTGGCACTTGATCGGACGGCCTGAAGGGCTGGAATCAACCATCATGGATAAACTCACCCAGTGGCGCATGAGCAGATGCCACTGAATATCCTTGATATCACGTCAAAAGCCCCTCTCCCCTTGCGGGAGAGGGGTTGGGCAGAGTGAGCGCACAAACACTTGATAAAGTCTCTGGCCCCTCTCCCCTTGCGGGAGAGGGGTTGGGGAGAGGGGTATACATGGAGCAGCGGGAATTTGCCAAGCATCTGCGACACCACATGACCGAAAGCGAGACCAGGCTGTGGCAACACTTGCGTGCGCATCGACTGAATGGCGAAAAATTCAGACGCCAGCAACCGATGGGTTTTTATGTCGTCGATTTTGTACATTTTGGAGCGCGCCTGATCGTAGAAGCAGATGGCGGGCAACATAATGATGCGCCTCGTGATGAAAGCCGTGATGCCTGGTTGCGTGCGCAAGGGTTCAAGGTGCTACGGTTCTGGAACAATGAAATTATGAATAATCTAGAAGGCGTGTTGGAAACTATTATGACGGCAGTAACGCTTCCCCCTCTCCCCCAACCCCTCTCCCGCAAGGGGAGAGGGGAAAAACTAATTAGTAGGCAACCTTGAGATTTCTCTATCATCATTCGCACACACCCGATACACCTCAACAGGACACCCATGCAAGGCTATCTCACCCTCGCCACCGGCACGCCGTTTTATCTTGATCTGGCCATGAACCTGGTGCTCTCATTAAAGCTCAACGACCCCACGCGGCCAGTGTGCATCGTCACCGACCGCACCATGAGCATCCCCGAGAGCTACCGCAAGTTCATCGACCAGATCACTTTTATGGACGCCAAACCCGGCTTTCACGGCTGCCTGAATAAATTGCGCGTCAATGAAGTCAGCCCGTTTGACGAGACGATGTTTGTCGATTCCGACTGCATATTGCTCAAAAACGACATGGACCGGCACTGGGCAAAATTTCAAAGCCCCGGCTTTTGCAGCCCCGGCGGCAAAGTCACCTCGGGCCGCTGGTATGGCTTTGATATTGCCGAAGTGATTAAAAAACTTGGCATTGACTACATGCGCACCTTGAATTCCGGTGTGTTTTACTTCCGCCAGGGCGCCGAAGCCGACCATTTTTTCGCCACCGCGCTGGACCTTGTGGAAAACCACAAAGAACTGCTCGGCTCGTTTCATCGCAACAAACTGCAACTGGCCGATGAACCCTTCATTGGCGCAACGCTGGGCAAGCTGCATACCCCGACAGTCAGCTACCAGCCAGCGGAAGGCAGCATACAAATCACGACGATTAACGCCACCAACATTCGCTTTGACCCTTTTACACACACCAGCGAAATTACCCGCCATGATGACTACCGACTGCTGGGGCGCTTTTTCCCGCGCACGCACGTGCAACACTCGCCCTCGTTCGCCCACTTTGTAAAGCTCAAACCCAAGGCCGTCTATCAACGCATTTCAGACCAACTGCGCGACCATTTCGGCCTGCCTCGTTTCTCGATATGACGACAACACCTCTCACGCCGCTTTCCTGCTATATCCTCACCCATAACAGTGAACGCCGTCTGGCGCAGGTGCTCGCCTCCATCCAGCAGATAGCGGATGAAATTCTCATTGTCGATTCCGGCAGCACAGACCAAACACTGACAATAGCCCGCCAATTTGGCGCAACCATTCTCACGCGCAGTTTTGACAACTTTCGCGACCAGCGCATCTTTGCCGAAGACCACTGCACCCAACCGTGGGTGCTGGCGCTGGATTCGGATGAAGTCGTTTCAGAAGCACTCGGCAAACGCTTGCAACAATTAAAAAAAACCCATTTTCAAACCGACGCAGGCATCACCCCTGACGGATTTTCCATCCGCAGAAACTGGTTTTTCATGGGGCAGCCAGTGCGCAATTTTTACCCCGTCAAAACCCCTGAATTCATTGTCCGCCTGTTTCAGCGTGAACGCTTAAGCCATCGCGGCAGCCGCATCATCCATGAACAACTGCAACTGGATGGCGCCAAGATCGGCCAGATCAACGAACCTCTGCTGCATTACAGCTGCGACAGCATTGATGACCTTTACGCAAAAATCGGCCTGTACACAAAACTCGCCGCAGAAGACATGCAGGCCAAAGGCGAGCCATCTTCCCCGCTAAAAATTTATGTCTACCCCTGGCTGATCTGGGCGCGCTGGCACCTGCTCTACGGCGGCTGGCGCGATGGCGCACCGGGGCGGATACTTGGCAAGTATGTACGGGATACGGTTTATCTCAAGTATCTCAAACTCAAGTATTTGAATACGGGCAAACCGGAAACAACCTAACGATGCACACCCACTGTATAACCCGCCAAAAAGTCGGCGCTGGCGAGACGGCGACATAAGTCATGACTTCGCCCCAAACCCCACGGCGCAGCCTCTTGTTGACCTACCACGACCCGCAATGCACCAACTATGGCGCAGGGCAACGAACGCACTTTCTGCTCAAGGCACTTGGTCAATACGCCACGACAGATGTGGTCTTGTTATCTGAAACCGATGCACCTAACCACACATCCGACCTACCCGCTGAACTCGGCGGCGGCAAGCTCTTCCACCTCAACTATGTGCCGAAAACCCTGCTGGATCGCGCCTGGTGCGGGCTACCCTCAAAACGGCTCTCAACCCTGCTTGCCAACACCATCGATTTCGATCAGTACGACTGCATCGTTTGCCGCTACATCACGCCTTACCTGAAATTCAATTTGCCCGGCAACAAACCACTCATCATTGACTTTGACGACCCGATTTACAGCATTTCATGGTCACTCTTGAACTCCCCGCGCGCCATCCTCAAAGAAGCGGTCAAGTGGCTTAATCAACGCCTCATCACATGGCGCTTAAACGCGGCACGCCTCAAAAACGCCACCTTCCTGTTTGTTTGTGAGCGCGACCAAAAAGCCTTCCCCCAGCTAAAAGGCGGGTTACTCAGCAACATGCCGACCTTCCCCCGGCACCCGGCCGATTACTCAGCATCTGACGGCAAGACCCTGTTGTTTGTCGGCTTTATGTCCTGGCAGCCCAACATCAGTGCCGTCGATCATTTTCTGGCTCATATCTGGCCGAAGATTCTTGAAAAAACACCCACAGCCCGTTTCAGAATCGTCGGCAAAGCCACGCCCGACAATCTGCGCCGCTGGAATGTCGCCCCCAATTGCACTGCCGATGGCTATGTTGACGATCTGGATGCCGCATATAAAGAAGCCGCTGTCTGTGTTGTCCCTGTGTTGTCTGGCGGCGGATCAAACATTAAGGTGCCAGAAGCCTGTGCACATCAACGCCCTGTGGTAGCGAGCAGCTATTCATTCACCGGCTGGAACAACTACCTTGTTGCAGGGCAAGATATCCTTGTTGGTGAATCGAATGATGACTTTGCCCATCACTGCATTCGCTTGTTATCAGACAACAACTATGCAAAAACCATTGCGCTCAATGGCCACCGTGCAGTCTCCAGCACCCTGTCGTTCAATGCTTTTGCCCTCCGCTTGAGAAATATTTTTGAGCCTGCTTGAATCGTAAAAAAATTTCAGGAGTTTTTAATGACAGCCGTGAATTACAGTTTTGAAAGACTCACCGTGGATTTTGGCGAACGTGACCACATTCGCAACACCATCGCCCAACTGAAAAAATCGCATCGCATCACGGGTTGCCGCGTGCTGGAACTCGGCTCAGGCGCTGGCGCTAACCTGGCAATCCTGCAGCCAGAAAACGAGGTGCTCGGCGTGGAAGGCTTAGCTGACGCCGCAGCGCATGCCAACAGCCTTGGCGTGAACACCCTTGTGGCGAATCTGGAGAATGCTTTGCCTTTGGATTCCGCCCAATACGACTGGATATTGTGCCTGGACGTGCTGGAACATCTGGCAGCCCCTGAGCACGCGCTGCGCGAAGCCCACCGGCTCCTGAAACCCGGCGGAAAACTGTTGATAAACGTCCCCAATCATTTCACCCTCACCGGGCGTCTGCGCATGCTGTTAGGCGCGGGGATTCACTGGAACCGCTTTTTCCCGGACAGCCACGATTGGGACAACCCGCATATCCGTTTTTTTACCCCAGGCTCCATCCGTGAATTACTGGCGAGCACAGATTTTCGTTTAATAAGCGATTTATCACCGGTAGCGCCCGCCGTGCCGATGTCGCATCAACTGCGGCAGTTGCGACTGACCGGGCTGATCGACTGGCTGGCCAGGCGCAACCCCGGCCTGTTTTGCGGCGGTTTCTTTTTACTTGCGGAACGCACCTGATTGCCGACAAAAGCACCCGGGACCCTGTCATGAAAATATTGATTTGCAGCATTTCAACCGCCTTGGGCGGCATGGAACGGCGCATTGAAGCGGAAACGAAACTATTGACCCGTCTTGGCCATCAGGTTTTTGTCGCCACGCCCCGCTTTGTCAAGCTGACGCAATGGCAGCGCGACATCAAAACCGCCGGTGGGCAATACATCTACTGGCAGCCATATAAATTTATCGAACGGCAACACCTGGCCGCGCCGTTTCGCTGGCTGGCTCAGCTCAGCATCCCCATGCTGCGTTATTACAAAATAGAGCTGGCGCATATTGCCTTGCCCTGGAATTTTGTCGGTATCTCGCTGGCCTATGTTTTAAGCGCCGCCGACATTCCTTTTGTGATGGGCGTGCATTGCAGATTTGACAGTAAAACCCTGCCAAAAAAATCACTCCCTTTTGCCAAACAGGCACTGCGCAGCTTAAAAGGTGTTTATACGATTTCCGCCCCGGTGAAAGATTCCTTCGTCCGCCTGTATCAAGACTTGATCCCTGCCGCCACGCCGATTGAAGTGATCCATAATGGCATTGACACCGAGCGCTTCCAACCCAATGCCGATGCCCGGCAAGCATTACGCGAGCGCCTGGGCTTTGCTAAGGAAGATTTCGTACTCATGTTTTGCGGCCGCCTTGACACCATAAAACGTCCTGTGTTCGCCTTGCAGGTATTTGCCGAGCTCGTTAAAAGCCACCCCAAAAGCCGCTTGCTGATTGTGGGCGATGGCCCTGAATTGGCTGCGCTAAGAACTCAAATTGACGCGCTACAACTGCAAGACAAAGTCATCCTGGCCGGACAAGTCGCCAATACCGCCCCCTATTACCAGGCGAGCGATGGCTACATTTCAACTAGCGCAGAAGAAGGCTTTTCTCTGACAACCGCCGAGGCGCTGGCCAGCGGCATTCCTGCTGTCGTCCCCGATGATGAAGTCTTCAACTCGGTGTACGGTGCATCCACCGCAGTACAGCGCTGCAATCCGGCTGCCCCGGCAGATTGGTGCCAGGCGCTGCTGTCCGTCGCGCGGCTGGATACCGCCGCCAGGCAAACGCTCGGCCAGGCGGCGCAAAAATTCGCCAAAACACATTTGTCCGAAGAATTCATGAATCAAAAGCTGGCTTTGTTTTATGAGAACATACTGGCCGGACTTGTTAAAAATTAACAGGCAAGCGAATGAATCAAATTGAAACTGAATTGAATTTGCATGCTAAAGAAAGCCAGAAAATGCTTTTTCTTTTATGTAACAACAATAAACGCTAGGCTATTACCGCCTATGACCAAGTAAACGCCATGAATGCCAATAAAGTAATCATGTATGGAGCTCAAACCATTGTCTATGGTGCTGAGGCGGAATCCCATGAGGCATTGACCCTCGTTGAGCGTGTTCGCTTTGCTGCGCGGCGTTATTACCATGGCAGTCGTGATGCCGCACGCTTTCGCGCAGGAGATGTTTCAAAACTGGATTACCAAAACTATGAGGGGCGAGATGCCATCAACCTGGGTGACGTTGCCATTGCAGAATCCACCACGGCGTTAATCAAGCATGCTCTGCCTATCGCGGACATATCGCCCATCAACTGGGGGCGGCTTGACCAGCATGAGATTAACGATATCGATGCAAAAAAAACGATGCTGATTTTTAGCGGCAGCGGTTATTTTTTCCTCAACCCCGATGGCCGACTTGCCGAGCGCATTAAAGATGATCTCGCTTATTTGCAGGAACACACTATTTCTGCTTTTTTCTTTGGGGTTGGCTTAAATAAGCCAGGTCAAACAACGGCAATCAAACCGAGCGGCTTTCATCCTGAAGATGCTGCTATGGTCGCCAAATTGCTCGAACGCGTTCAGGGCATCTCCGTACGTGACGCGACGACTCAATCTATTCTGACGCCGCTGACTTCAAAACCTGTAGTGCTGATTAGTGATCCTGCGCTGCATTTTTGTCATCTCATGGGTATCCAAAAACCATTTGACAAAAAACACCTGGCAGAAAATGCGCCGCCAATTATCGGCGTTAATTTTTCATTTCACGGCAAAAACTCTACCGCGCTGCTCAAGAAGAATCTACAGGCTTATTGTGATGTACTACTCAAGCTGCAACATGAAAACGGCGCGGAATTTAGATATTTTGTGCATTACGGTACAGAAAATGTTCTGCCTAAATTGCTTGCCCAGCGCGGCATAAAAATCAAAAAAATTCCCACCGGGACGCAACGCGCTGGCGCTGGTGATACGGTGGCATTAGCACGTGAATACGCCAAACTCGATCTTCACATCGGCGGCATGCTGCATTCTTGCATCCTGGCCACCAGCGCTGGCACACCCTGCCTTGCGCTGGCGTATGACATCAAGCATCAGGGGTTTTTCGATCTGATGGGTTTATCTGAAAACTGCTTCTCGGCAGCCAACTTCAACCCGGATGCACTGTATTTGCGCGCTATAGATTTATTGGCCAATCCGGCGCAGGTGCGCGCTCACATCGCTGCTCGACGCAACCAGCTTGAAATGGAAACCTTGAACTTTATTACCCACCAGCTTAAACCGTCCTGATGCCCGCCGTTTCCGTCATCATCCCCGTGCGCAATGGGCGTGAATTCATTCACGAGGCCTTGGCCAGCGTTTGCTCTCAGAGCTTCAGCGATCTTGAAATCATCGTCATTGACGATGGTTCGGATGACTTTGATTACCAGACGCTCACGCAGTTTGATGCGCGAATTCGCGTGCATCGCCTGGCAGGCAGCGGGGTTTCGACTGCCAGAAACACCGGCATGCAGCTTGCCCGTGGGCAATTTTTTGCGTTTTTAGATGCCGACGATGTCTGGTTTCCCGGCAAGCTGGCGGCACAGATTCACTATTTTGAACAGCACCCGGAAGTCGGCTGCGTGTTTGGCGGCTTTACCAAATGGACGCGCGCAGCCGACGGTCGCTTTCCGGATGCGTCCAGCCTGACGCAGGATTGCAGCGCGCTCACCCGCTGCGAGGCGGAACGCTCGGGCTGGCTGTATACCCGCTTGCTCGGTGGCTTGCTGGTGGGCATGAATACCGCCGTGATACGTCGCGAGGTGTTCACGCTGCTGGGTGGATTTGATGCGTCGATGCGCATCGGTGAGGATTATCTGTTCTGGCTCAAAGTTTCGCGCATCTACCCGATGCATGCGCTGGATGGCCCGGTGGCGCTCTACCGCATTCACGAGGCCAGCGCGATGCGACGTTTGGATCCGGAAAACCATCTCACCGAGCTGCTTAAAATCGCGGTGAGCCGCTGGGGGCTAACCAACCCCGATGGCACAAATTGGCCCGCAGAAGAATTCAAAAAACGGCTGGCCACAAGTGAATTCACCCACGGCTATAACCACTTCTGGCAGGGCTCGCCCGCGGTTGCCCGACGCGCGTTTTTCCGCGCACTCAAAGGCGGGGGCTTGCCGCTGCGTTCAGCCGCCTACATCGCCCTCACCCCTTTGCGTCAGGCGGTTCTGGCACTAAAAAGCCACCTGTTGGTGTAAACCCGTTGATGGCGCCGCAAACAATCATCAGCGCTGCCCGCCATGCCCGGCTGGTTTCTGCTGCGCAACGCTATGCCTGGTGGTTGGGCACTCGCTCGCATGGGGTGCGTTCAGCACTCAAGTTATCGGGCTGGCGTTTATCGCGGCTGGGTTATCGTTTGCTTGGCCGCCCCTCGGGTGCGCTCACCTGGCCGCTGGGCCTGGCTTTTTTATGCCTTAATGCTTCAAGCGATCAAGCCAAAAAAGAATGTGCGTGGATAGAAAAATGCTTTCACGGCCTGATCGACCCGCAAGGGCAGGCAACTCTCGCTGGCGTGGCGATAGATCGCGGCGGGCTGGGTTATGCGGCGCTGAGATTATTCGAATTGACGCAAAATCCGCGTTACCTGACTTTCGCCAAGGCGCAGGGCGAGGCGTTTGCGTGCCTGCCAGGTGCACAAAAAGGCTGCATTCCCTACACAGCGGGAAAACATTGGGTATTGGTCGATACCGTGGCCTTTATCTGCCCGTTTCTGGCCCGGCTTTCGCGTTTAACCGCTAAGCCACATTACGCCAACATCGCCCTGCGCCAGCTAGATGCCCTATGGCAGCATGGCCGGGCTGACGATGGCTGGATATTTCATGCCTTTGATGCCAACACGCTTGAAACCAGTGGTATCGCCGGTTGGGGGCGCGGCGTGGGCTGGCTGTTGGTTGGCGTGGTCGATACCGTCTGCGAATTGCCCGAGGGCGAAGATAAAACCCGCTGGCTTGCGCGTGGCCAGCAGTTGCTGGAAAAGCTCGCCACCTGCCAGCGCGAAGACGGCCACTGGCCCTGGCGGCTGGATGAGCCGTTCGCAGCACCGGATAGCTCTGTCACGGCGTTAGTAGCCTATGCGCTGGCACGCTGGCGCCAAGCAAATTTTGCCGAGGCCGTATTTCAGCCCCGCATGCTGGATCGGGCCCGCTCCGCTATCGAATCAGTGACCGATGATAAAGGCCGTGTCGGCCAATGCTCTGGCGAGGCAGCAGGCATGGGGGACTACAGCATGACCTTTGGATCTTTCCTGTGGGCCCAGGCGCCAGCAGTGGCGGCGGACCTGATTGGCCTTCTTGAGCTGATTGACCTGATTGATTGTGAAAGGTTGAAATCTTAACGTTTCGCTACGGCTTCTAAAACTCGAGATCTGAAAAAGAGGGACATTGATATTAAGCGTCGCTTTCAGGCCAAAGCGTTGCTGCAGGATAAACTGGACAGCGGCGCAAAGCATGGGTTCGCCATTGATTATGTTTGTGTGCAAAGAAACACCCGCCAATCTGTTCGAGTAACGAGCAGTCAGTGCAAGGATGTCATTCACTCTGACGGCTAGCTATCTCCGGCATCAGATCCAGTCGCAACTATTAAAAATAAGGGGGTTCAATTGGCGCGCATAAAAACCATTGATACAACGCGGGGCATGTTGATGTTATACATTGTCTTCGTTATTCATGGGCTCTTTTGGCTGCATCTGCTTCCACAATTCATCAGCGCTTTATTGCTGTTTGAGATGCCTGCAATCTTTATCGTTTCCGGCTATTCATATTACTTGTATGAACAGTCAAAAAATGGCCAGGCGATGCGGCAATCAGATATAAAAACGTATAGCTTGTTTCTCGCCGCACGATGTACCAGAATTCTTTTACCGTACATGGTGTATGCAATTTTTTGCATTCTTTATGTATATGCCATGTCATTTAACGGCGGCGGTGCGACAGTCTCATTGCTCAACTTAACGAGCGCCTGGTTAAACCCAGTGAAGGCCGGCCAGGGCTTTTCTACTGGCATGCTCAATTGGCATTTGTGGTTTATTCCTGTGTTTTTGATTGTCACTGCGGCTATGCCAATCGTGACAAAATTTCGTCCGCTCAAGAGCCCTCATTTATTAGCCTTGGTTCTTGGGGTTACGCTATTGGAGGTTTTTCTCTCTGAAGTTCACCTCCCGGCCAGAAACATTGAAAACCTGATCAAACAATCTGCGTTTTATTTGATTTTCTCGTTATTTGGCTATTATCTTGCGCACTCAAAAGAGTACTTCCGCCGAGTCAACTTTTTGACGATTGCATTCGTTTCACTAGCGCTGCTTGTCAGCATGGTCATTGCTGGCCATGACATTCATATGCTGGATATGCAGGTCAATAAATTCCCCCCGAACGCATTATTTTTTCTATTCTCATGCCTCTGGATCTCTTTATTTCTATTTATCGTATTCAACAAGCCACGCGTTGTTGCATGGTTCGAAAAGTTGGGTGATGCCGTCTGGCTGAAGCCTTTCATCACCTCGGGATACTCAATTTATCTCTGGCAAGGCGCTGGCTATACCATCGCCACCTTAGCTGGAAAGCAGCTCGGCATACCTATCCTTGCCGTTTGGCTCTTGGCACTGGTAATCTCTGTTGCCTTGGGGCTGCTTGCCTCGCCTGCCGAGCGCGTAAAAATTCGTTTTAAATAAAACACGGGCGTGGGTATTCACTCGTCTTTCAGGCATAGGCGAATTGCATATAATCACCCTCACTCTCTATTGACCCGACTGAATTATGACCTCAGACACCCCCCGATCCGTGCCTTTATTTGTTGATCTTGATGGCACGCTCATCAAGACGGATCTGCTTGCAGAGAGTGCGCTGGCGCTGGTCAAGCAAGCGCCATGGATGATCTTTGTCATGCCCTTTTGGCTGCTGCGCGGCAAGGCCCATTTGAAAGCCCGCATCGCCGAGCGCGTCAGCCTGGAAAACGACACACTGCCTTTGCAAAACGAGTTCGTTGCTTACCTGCAGGCGCAGCACGCCTCTGGGCGCACCATTCACCTTGCCACTGCATCGGACGCCTGCCTTGCACAACCCATAGCTAAGCGTCTTGGTATCTTTCAGAGCGTGTTATGCAGTGATGGCAAGAATAATTTACGTAGCGAAGTCAAGTTGGCGGCAATATTAAAAATCACTAACGGCGCTCCGTTCGATTACGCGGGGAACGCCCATGCCGATTTCCCGATCTGGGCCAGTGCGCGCCAGGCGATTGTCGTGAATCCGGGTTCCGGCGTGATACGCGGCGCACGGCAACGCACGGAAGTCAGCCAGGTTTTTGATGACAGGCCCCCGCTGTGGCGCATCTGGTTAAAGCAAACGCGTCTGCACCAGTGGATGAAAAACCTGCTGATTGGGGTGCCCCTGTTGACATCCCATGCCTTCACCGCCAGCAACCTGGCGGCTATTGCGCTGGCATTCATTGCTTTCGGTCTCGTGGCATCGGCGACCTACATGCTCAATGACTTGCTTGATCTTGCGAGTGATCGCAAGCATCCCCGCAAGTGCCGGCGACCCTTCGCTGCGGGTAATCTGGGCATCGTGCCTGGCTGTATTGGCATGGCCCTGTTACTGCTTGGCGGCCTGCTTCTCGCCGCCAGCATCTCGCTATGGTTCTTGCTGGCTCTGCTGAGCTATCTTGCTCTCACGTTGTCGTATTCGCTCTATTTCAAGTCCTATGTGCTGATTGACGTGATCTTGCTCGCTCTGCTTTATACGGTACGCATCATTGCTGGCGCGATTGTCATCAGCGTCGATATCTCTTCATGGCTGCTGGCCTTCTCGATGTTCACTTTCCTCAGCCTGGCATTGGTCAAACGCGCTGCAGAACTGGTCACCATGGAAAAACTTGCACGCGAGGCGGCCAAAGGTCGCGACTATCGGCTTGATGATGCGCAGGTCATCAGCAGCATGGGCATCTCGGCAGGCTATCTTGCTGTGCTGATTCTGGCCCTTTATGTCGACAGCCCGGCCGTGAGCGACCATTACAGCCACCCCCGCCTGCTGTGGCTGCTTTGTCCGTTGATGCTGTATTGGACTTCACGACTGTGGATTAAAACCTCGCGCGGAGAAATGCACGACGACCCACTGGTATTCAGCCTGCGTGATCGCGGCAGCTGGATTGTCTGTGTTGCCATGGCTTTTGTGACACTCATCGCGATCTGAGATTCTTATCACGACAACTCAACCGCCAACTACATGAAAAAGAACGGCTCGATAGACTTGCTCACATCTCACCTCTCTTATCCAACCCAGGCAACAAAAACGATACCCGTATGGATAGGGGCGCTCGTTGCCTTCCTGATTACTTCACTCGCCCTAGTGCTGCGATGCAGGGCACTTGGCGTTGATGGCTTGTGGCAAGACGAAGTGTTTGGCGCGTCCTTTGCCAACCTGAATCCCCTGGAAGTGATTGTCGCCGTTCTCCGTTTCGACATTCACCCTCCCCTCTACTACTTGCAGTTGAAGCTGTGGAGCTTGCCTTCAGTTGCGGATGAATGGCTTCTCGCAAATTCGGTGGCTTGGAGCATGGGAACTCTGTTGGCGGCTACCTATGGTGTATATCGCCTTGCCGGGCCTGTCACCGCGCTATTAGCGGCAACTCTACTCGCCGCATTGGGTAGCGAAATCTACTACGCCACAGAGCTGCGCATGTACGCGATGATTTCCTGTTTAACGGTCATTGGCTGGATTCGTGCAGAACGATGGATCAACAACCCCAAGCCGAGAAATGCAGTTTGGTTAGTGGCTGTGCTGGGTGCCCTTGCCAGCACCCACAGTTCGGCTTTTGTTCCTGTTTCATCTGTTCTGCTCTACGCACTACTGGGCCGCTGGAGTAGCTTTGGCTTCAAGGGGCTCATTCGCTCCTGGGGTGTTGTCTTAAGCGCAGGTATCCTGCTTGCTCCTTGGTTAGTCAATGCCAGCATGCGTTCGGTTTCGCATACGGGCACCCCAAGCTTCGAGGCTGTCGTCAAGACGCTTTCAGGTTGGGCTCTTGGTTATGGCACCCTGGAAATTCCAAGCACCATTCGCTTGGTGATGGCCTTGGCCATTATGGCGTTTGTCGCAGTCGCGCTCATCGCCGGGAACCGGACAACCCGGCATACCCTGTTATCTTTTGTGGTCTGGCCAGTTCTGATACTGGCAATTGTGTCCTTGGCCGTTCGCCCGGTGTGGATTGACCGCGCGCTTGCCTTTTGCGCGCCCTTTCTCGCGCTGTCCGCAGCCCTGCTATGGCACTCTTTATACTCGAGAAACCAAGGTACGTCGCGGCAGCATCCCATGATCTTGATCGGTCTCAGCGGTATCTTCTGCGCCGCATTAGTGGCCATTGCCTGGAGCCAGACTGGACTACCGCGCAAGATGCAGTACCGGGAAGCGGCACTGCATCTTGCTAAAACCAACACTGAAAAGCTACCGATTTACGTACCAATCAATGTTGCATTTTGGGGCATGGCCAGATATCTTCAAGGCCCAAGTTGGGGGAGTCTTCTTGAGATTCAGGACCCCCTAAAAGCCGATGGATCAGAAACTTGGACGCGGATTTATGCACGTCTCGGAACCACGTGGCTCACACGTCTGGGGCTGTTGCCGGAAACCCGTGAACTTGCCACCCCAAACGGCGCAATGTGGATCGGCATGAGCCCGCTACCAAGCACGGTTACATCTGCCGGTTTCTGGGAAGTAGGCAACAACGATTTGCTAAAAGATGGTGCTGGGTGTGCCTCAGCCACACGTGAAGAAATCTGGCAGTTCCGCGGGGTGGTTGTGCTTCGTTGCAGTGCGACCGCAAAGTGAGGCAGGTCGCAACTATTGCCATCAACTGCTGGCCGTAAATATTTCCAGCAAGGACAAATACAGTACTGTATTCAGATCATTTATGTGTATCCAGACACCAGCGATCGTTGCCGATCTTTCTGTGCAACGACATTCAGCCTGGATACGCAGTCTGGAAAATTTTCTGACTGTAACTAATCAATAACGACAAAAATTTCCGGCATTGCCCTAGATAATCCAGCGCCTAAAACGCCAAAAAATGCTGAGCATAACGCGCGCGCGCAGGCCACGCCAACCCGTGGCACGCCAGAGTCCGCGTGAAAACTGGTGCGTTATGTTGGCAAAATCACGCTTGGCCTGGGTATCGCCTTCACCACGATCAAACACTTGAATACCCTCAGTGGCGGCCGCCGAAAAAAGATGCTTGAACAAAATTCGCCCCGGCGAATAGCTCGAATACTTTGGGTTGTACACTGGAAACCAGACGTGCAGCATGTCGTGACAACGCAGCCCGAAATGCACGGCGATAATTTCTTCACCACAGCGCAGGGTTGATAAAACGCCCTGGCAGTTTTCTTCTTGCGATTGCAACAGACAGTTAAGCAAAGCCACTTTATGGCTGTCGAACAACGGGGCTTGCGTCTTGCCTGTGCGGGTGTATTGCGCTTTTTTCGATTCAATCAGCCAGGCCATGTCACGGGCTGGATTTTGTGAGGTCCACTCGAATGTTATGGGGCCGATTTCATTGATTAATTTTTTTTCGCGGCGCTCGGTGTCATAGACCAGTTTTTTGTCGGACTTGCGTAAATTTACCCAGTAATCACTGGCGGGTTGGTCAAGCGATGCGCTAAGCCGCGTGCGCAGCCCCGCTCGCTGCTCTTCGCCTGTCAAACCAAACCGTGCCTGCGTTTCATCCAGATGCGAAAACAATACTGCGTTTACTCTTCCGCGCGTTGCTGCTAAAAGTTTTTCGATCCTGAGATGCGTACCAGCCGCTGCGACCAAGCCAAAATAATCGGTCATCACATCGCCGACTGGCTCAAAAATCCCCACTTTCCCGCGCAGGCCAGCAACGCGTTGCAAGGGCAAGAATCCGCATGGGGCGTGATTATCATAGAGCACCAAGATAACCACATCGCCCCCCGTTTCAGCGACGGTGCGCACATAGCGGTAGCTCATGAAGGCACGTCGTAAATCATCCGCCAGCAGCAGTTGGTCCCACACAGCGACTTCTTCTGTCGTGAGTTCATCAATGCGCCGGATGTAAAGATTTTTACCGAGGATGAATGATGTCATTGTTCTATCGTACGGAAAAACAGAAACGTCGCCAGCTTTTCACCAGCGATGCCTTTCGCATCACTCGTCCATTCATTTTCAGGGATATGAATGCGCCCCAGCGGGGTCTGGGTTGATCTGCTGATGGATGTATTCACCAGTATCGGATCACTGGAATAACACACGCGAAACCCCGCTGCCCGAGCTTGTTGCAGCGTGGCCGGGGCATACGCGCCATGCGGGAAGGACAGCACCGAATCTTCGCCGCCGATGGCTTGCAGTTGCGCCCGGCAAGCGGCCAAATCGTCACTGGCGTGAGGATGATGCGAGAGCGGTGCGTGGCTGTGGCCGTGGCCGGCGATAGTAATCGACGGGCGCAGTAATTCAAGATCGGCACGGTTGAGCATTTGCCGTGTGCCCGGCGGGCGTGACACCAGTGGTTGCAAAATCGCCTGGCGCTGCGGTTCCTCCATCGCGCCTAAAGTCGCCGTGATGCGGCGCAGCTCATCAGACCGGCTTTCGTCAGGTAATTGCCGTATCGCCAGCGCCGACTTTATGGAAGAAAGGCCGCCTTCTTGCGCGAGCAGTTCGACGAGCACGTCCTGCCACCAATCCTCAGCCTGAAGATCAACGACTTCAGTGGCGAGAAAAAGAACTGCAGGCAAGTTGCGTTTTTTGAGTTCAGGCAGCGCATGGGTGAGCGTATCGCGCCAACCGTCATCGAAGGTGATCAGCCCTGCGCATGCGGGCAAGTGCTTCTTGCCGTTCAAGTGTGCGGTGACTTCAGCTTGTGATACGACGTGGTAATGGCTTTGAATGAAATCGAGGCACTGGCCAAAGCCCTCTACCGTAAAAGTGAATTCCTTTTCAGCGGTTTGATATTCGGCTGACTGTTTTGGCAACACGCGATGAAACATGAACACGGTGAGTGTGTGGCGGTTGCGCAGGCGATGCATGAGGCCCAACACCCCGGTGCGATACAACAGCTTGCGCAAAATAATTTTTGCTGCAGACATCAGCCAAGTTCTTTCAGATGCTTAGGGGTTGAGTAGAAGTTGCGGATAAGTTGTAGTGTCATTCTTGTGCGCGAGGGTCCCCAAGGGGTAAAACGCGGAATTTGATAGGGCGAGGTTTTACTGTTCGCCACACCCCATTGCGTGGTAACAGCATAGCGATACCCTGCCTGTTTGACCATTTCAATGTGCTGGTGAGAAAAATCAACCCCTGGCCTGCCATTGGGGTAGGCAAATGAAGTCACCGGTTTATGAATTATGCCTTCGAGAATCTCGCGCGTTTGGCCAATTTCGTCTCTTGCCTGTTTTACATCGCAAAGCCCCAGTATCGGGTGATTCAGCGTATGCGCGCCAATTTCAAAGCCACGATTACTGATCGCGATGAGGTCATCCATCGGCATGGTGGAAACCTCTGCCGCATTAACACCGGTTTGAAGCTCTAGCTGCTGCAAAAACTGTTCGCGGATTCGCGGTGGCAAATATTTGAAGTGAAATTCCAATGTCACTAATGCCTGCTTTTTTTCTTCTGCGGTACGAATGCTTAAGGACGGCAAACGTACTGTGCTGGTATCAAGCACTGGCAACTGGCAGGAGCGCACAATATGCGCCAGGCGCTCGTTCCACATGGGGTCGCCAAAAAACTGGCCGGTTGTAATGAAAAATGTAGCGGGTAATGACCGCTCTTCGAGCAGTCTCGCTGCGCCTTCACGCCATTCGGGATACCCATCATCAAAGGTGATGGCAACACTGCGCGCGGGCAAAGTTCCTCTGTGTAAATGCTGTACTGCTTCATTCAAAGGGAGAACATTAAAACTTGCCTTGATCAAGTCCAGCAGGTTTGCAAACTCGGCTTGACCCAAATCTCCGGAAATCAAAGCGTCGGCAGTAGGCGGCACTTTATGAAACAGGAATACAGATAGCTTGCCCTGCGCAAATAATTGTAGCGATTGGCGCAGCAGGCTCATTGGTTGATTTCCGGTAGCGGGGTAGCGACTGACAAGGTTTTAGCTTGCAATTGGCGCTTAACTTCTTGCTTCAAGACTTCCATCAGCATCACCGCCATATAAATAAACTCCGTATAGGCAATGCTGACAGTCAAGCCGCCGACCATGAATGCAAAAATCGTGGCGGCCAAGCTTCTGGAGAGATCCAAAGCCCATTCCAGATCAAGACCGCCTTGTTTCGCCATGCGATTAATTTGAATACTGTTTTTCAAGGCATTCAACAATAGTGCCATAAAAATAAAAAACCCCAGAAAGCCCATATCGCCCAGCACTTCAAAATAAATACTGTGAGCCGCCCGAAATACGTCAGAGACAAAACCGACATCAACAAACCCTAACAGTCCTTTTTGCCCCTTAAAACGATCCCAAACCGACTGTGTGGCGACAGCATGAAAACCGCCACCAAGAACAGGGTTATGCAGGGCAATGGCACTACTGACCTGCCATGCTTCAACACGAGTCATGAAGGAGCTGTCTTGTTCAGCTTCCTGGATTGTTTCCATACGCTGTGTCCACGCTGACGGCGCAATGGCAACGACAAAAATAACGCCCGCAATAAAGACAGTCAATGCCGGGAGTCTTTTACGGCTGGTTAGCACAAGCCATAGAGCAACAGCCGTCATGGCAACAAATCCGCCACGCGAGTGGGTGCCTATCACTGCGGCAATAGTGATAATTGCGGCTGCCAAGGCACCCAGCCTGAGTAGCGAATGCTTCGCGTAGCTGCTCATATAGAGCAATAGCGGTATGGCCATAACCAGCATCACAGCAAAGTGATTATTGTCGCCAAATTTAACGAAACCTCGCACCAGATGCGAGCCACCACTTGCGAAAAACTTGAGCCCGTCAATCAAGCCGTGAAATCCCATGCCAAGACACATCACCAAAACAAACGCATGAATTCGATAACGTTTAACAATCACCAAGGGCATGATGAAAGCAAACAAAATCTCTTTCCAGAACCGGTCATACAAGAACCAATTCAGTCTATTGCCTTCATAAGCAAAAATTGCCGATAAGCTGCCTTGCAAAAAAAACAGGATAAACAAAACAACAGTGGCATTAAAAGGGATCGTGCCACGCTCTGTATCTTTCTTAAGCAGAATCATCAAAAAGGTGATCAGCGCAAAAGTGAAGTTCAGTTTTATTGACGCCATAAAACCAAACAGGTAATTATCAATAGCAATCAGCCCGGTCCAACCCCATATCAAATAAGCAATAAAGGTATTGCGAAAAGCTAAAGGCACTAGCACCAAAAAACCGCCAAGGAACATCAAGTCACGCATGCGGATCTCCTTGATCGGCGAATGTTTTCTTGATTTTTCTTACGCGGTGCAATGAATAGCCTAGCCAGCCCATGTTCGCATCATCCCCTGTGCGCGCTACCCTGAGGACAAAAATACATAAGGCAATTAGGGTAATGACATCTAATGTGAGCAACAAAGCTTCCATCGTTACACCTTATAAACTGTTTCAAATGAGACAGAGGTTAATTTGCTTGCAGACACTTTTATTCAAGCCAGGCTGACAAACAAGCGCATTGCATTATCAGCCCATTTATCCCAGCTATTTTGTTCGGCGTATGCTCGAATGATATTTTCATCAAATCTTGTTTGCATGGCGGCTTGCATGGCGGCTGCAAAAGCCACTGCAGTGCGCGGCTCAACAACGCTGCCATACGCGGGTTGATGAATGGCATCCTTGGCCGAGCTCACGTTTGATGTAATTACTGGCCGGCCACATGCCATTGCTTCGAAGTAAACCGTTGCCCAGCCCTCGGAACTACTCGACAAAAGCAGCCAGTCGGCAGCCCCCATCCATTGGGCGACTTCATCATGCCGCTGCTGGCCTACGAGCATGACATCATTTTGCAGCCCTAGCGATACCACTTCATTTTCCAGCTTTTGCCGGTTAGGGCCATCGCCGACCAACACGACAAGAGGAACTTCTGCACCTTGTTTTCTGATCTCAACCAAGGCATGCAAAATCAGCGATTGATCTTTACGGTCGATCAAAAAACCGACATACACGCCTATTTTTCTATCTAAAGGCAAACCCAGCTGGGTGCGACATGCCTGTTGAGGTCGAACTGAAAATTTTGACGGGTCAACGCCATTGGTTAGAAAGACCGCCCTTTCCGTTGGGCAACCTAACTCAATGCTACGGCGCATTAAATCGGAGCTGACTGAAATAACGCGATCGGCATGACGCAATGTCCAGCGCGTCATAGTGCCTGCTACGGGGATATCCGGGTATTGGCGCAGATCCGAGCCGTGGCAGGTCACCACCACAGGCGCGCCGATGCTGCGCCCTAGTTGAACTGCCGCATAACCATCGGGAAAAGCAAAATGGCCATCAATCACATCGGGCCGCCAATCGCCATAGCTTGATTCAAGATCGCGACGCGCGCTGTGCGCCATGGTGACACCCTGCAACCAGGTGGCTGTGCCTGGCACGGAGGCATAGCGCGGATAGGTGACATGGATATTGCCTTCTACTGTGCCTTGGCGCTCAACACGGGTCCATTTTTTCCAGTCTTCTTTGCCAGGCAGCCATTGGGGGTAATAAGGCGTGGGCACCATGACGCGCACCTCTGCATGAGCGGCCAAGGCTTTGGCGCGTTCGATACAGAACGTGCCAAAGGCAGGGAAAGCATGGCTAGGAAAAAGCCGGGTCAGCATCAGAATTTTTAGGCGTTTCACTGTGACGCTTCCTTTTAAGCTAAATGCGCACGTTGCGCCGGCGATAGGGCACGGCTAAACACGTTGTCATAACGCGCCAATACGGCGGACAACCCATACTGTTCAACAATAGATTCTCTTGCGGCCAGATTAGCCTGTTTTTCACGCAAGCCATATTGTTTGAGCATTTCGGCCGCCAGCGCCGTGACATTTTCTGACGGCACCAGGCTGCCATAGCGGCCATCGTCCAGCAACGCAGCATTGCCGCCCACTTGCGTAGCGATGATGGGTAGTGCAGTGGCCATTGCTTCTTGCAATGTGCATGAGGTGGCTTCCGACAAGGATGGCAACACAAAGCAATCCATCGCACGCAGCAATTCAGGAATATCGGCGCGCACACCGGCTAGCCACACTTTGTCGGCTACGTTAGCTTCGGCAATGCGTTGTACGATGGATGCATGCAAGGGGCCGTCACCCACCATCACGAGGCGCAAGGTGTGGGTGTCGGGTGCTTGGGACTGGATGATCTGGATAAAACTATCCACTAACAGTAGCGGATTTTTCACGGCGGCCTGACGGCCAATAGTACCGATCACCCAATGCTTGCCGCGCTGAAATGGAAAGCCTGCGGGTAACGCATCATCATCGCGACGTGGGTGAAAACGCTCGGTATCCACGCCGTTTGGAATGACATGCAGATGTTTTGATGCGACGCCAATACTGTTTTGCAAATAGCGTCTTTGCGGCTCGGCCACGGCGATAAATTCATGCACAAAAGGTTTAAGTAGTTGCCGCAAAAACCGGTAGCGCCGGTTATGGCCATCCAATTCGCCCACGTCCCAGCCGTGCTCTGCATGCACGCGCAAAGGCACGCGAGCGAGTGCGGCTATCGGAGCAAATTCCATGGCGGCGAGATTGCAACTGTGCAGCACGTCGGCTTGCAGACGGCGCAGCAAGCGATACATTTTGGGATACAACCTGAACGGCTGGCCGGGTGGCTTATGCAGCGCAATGACCTCGACATTCGGCTGCGTGATGCGCTTGGCAAATGTCGCGTCTACGTCACTAATCGCTACGACAGTATGGCGAAACTGTGTTGATGGCAGGCCATTGACCAGCTGGACAATGACATTTTCCAACCCGCCAGTGGAAAACCGATACACCAGATGTACGATATGAAGAGGCAATTTCCCTGACATAGTCAATCAGTCTGAATCATCTTGCGGCTGCAGATGCGGTGATCGCTTGCCGGGCCAGGTTTACCACGCGTTGTGCATTGCCATCCCAGGTTAAATCAAGTTTTGCTATGGTGGCATGCGCACCTGCCCCAAGTTTTTGACGCAATAATTCGTCAGTGCATAAACGGCTCAAGGCTTGCTCGAAACCCATCGGTTCTTCTGCATCAAACATAAGCGCATTGTCACCGTCCGTTAACACTTCCAGCAAGTTCGGCGTGCGCGGCGCAATGATGGCTTTACCCAGCACAAGATATTCCATTAACTTCAAGGGCGAGGCGTAAGGGACGACGGCCGGTTGCAAGGCGATGTCAAAGGCTGACACCCAGTCAGGTACTTTATCGCGATGGATCACGCCGGTAAAGCGCACGCGATCGCTGATGTCAAGCTGCTTTGCCAGCGCTTCCAAGTCAGCCCGCACTGGCCCATCGCCGACAATGACCAAGTGTAAATGGCTGGGCGCTGCAGGCGTTGCCATCCAGCGAACCACGCGATCCACTCCATGCCATTCACGCACGAAGCCAGTAAAACCCAGCACAAGTTTGCCAACAAGGCCATGCTGTTCTTTGGCAAAAGTCGGCGCTGGTGAGACGGCGAAATGCGCGCGGTTAATGCCATTGGCAATCACGGCGATACGTGTATCAGGTACGCCATAGGCTTTCACGTGGCTGGCTAACACGTGCGTGACAGGCAACACATAATCTGCACTGCGCCAGGCCCATCCTTCAGCCCACCGCGCCAGGCGCGGTAAAGCCAAACCACCGCTATGCTGAGAGCGTTCAAAGACCAACGGCGCATTGACTTCAAGAAGCAACGGGATGCCTTGCCGCCGTTTAAGCATGACACCTGCAAGCAGATAAAGGTTGTAGCGCTCGTAAATTACATCTGGCTGAAAATCTCTGGCCATACGCGCTAAACGTCGATAAGCCACCAGGCTATAAGCCAGCTCCAAGAGCTCATACAGCGCTTTGGGCAAAAAATTCCGCAAACGATGTACCCAGCTGACTTTATTGCCCATTTGCCCTGCGTGACTGGCATGATCGGGTGCGGGTGAAACCACGCGCACTTCATGGCCTTGAGCACGCATTGCATTGATCATTTCTTCAATATGGACGGCTTGGCCATCTTTCGAAGCGGTGCGATGGTGATACAGAATTTTCATGTCATCAACTTAAAAAATGGGTAGATCAAATCAATTACTCTTGATTGATTTAGAGCCTGAATGTGAACTGATGCGTGGACGGATAGCATGCTTGCCTATCTTCTCGCTTAACGAACATGCCGGGTTTGCGCTAACAAATCCGCTAAGGCACGCCCAGTATCTGCAATGAAACCATTGAGCGCTGTCTGCTCATCCAAAGCGCCTACTTTTGAATACACAAAAATAGCCGCTGCATCATCGCCTCGGCCACGCAACTTGGCCCACGCCAGCCACAGCTTGCCTAGATGATCATTACTCACATATCTGCCATCAATCCAGTACCAATGCACTACGCGGAATTGCATGGGTGATGAGCCAAGCGCACTTTGCTGCTGCAAAATTGCGCTTTTAGCGACGAACGACTGACCTGCAATTTTTACTTCCTGAACACCGCGCGCAATGGTTAACCAGGCAGTGTCACTGCTTTTTACTAGCGTATTTTCTGAACTAATCAGCTTCCTATCGTAACCCTGTTGTCTGTAATAAAAAACTTGCACACTGACTTGATGCGACGCTTTGCTGAAAGTGGCCATTTCTTTCAGCGACGGGTTAGGAAATGACGGCTGCCATGCCGGCAAGTCAGTCGCTGCTTCTCGCCAACCAGCTATCGCTAATGGCTTAAGTGAGAGCGTGGGTACTGTTAGGCTATTTTGTGCCTCCACTAACTTTAAAGCGCCATAAGGTAATAGCGCAATCGCTAAAACAAAAGCAGCCAGCATGATCGGTGACACAATGCGCCTTGCAACTGACTGACTTTTTTGTTGTGTGGCTGACGCATCGCTAGCCTTGGAGGGGCTGACAGGCAACGCTTGATTTTCATCTTCACGCCAACGCATGCCAATAGCAAACATAATCATAATCACTACACCAAAAAAGGCCCAGCCATAGATCAGATGGTCAGCGCCTGCAGCAAGCTCATTCCCCGATAAGTGTCCCAGCATCACAATGATATAAGCACGTACCCAGTTTGCTACGATAGGGACGAGTAAAGAAATCAGAATAAAAATCAGGCGCCGCTTGGTCGATTGATAATTGAGGTAGGCAAATAAAGTGCCTACGGTAAGCGAGGCAATCAAATAGCGCACACCGCTACAAGCTTCAACCACAGACCAGCGCCCCGAAGGAATCACAAACTGCAAGCCTTCTTGATAAACCGGAATACCGGATGCACGCAAGCCAAAAACTGTCATGGTGGCTGTCCATTCCATGAACTTGGGCATAACAAATTCACCAATGGGTACGGCAAACAATAAAAAGAGCAGCGGAAAGGTAATTTGCCGCGCGGCAGGTATACCGATAATCAGTGGCACCGTCAAAATAACCATCGCCACCCAAGCAAGCTGGGTGACGGCATTGACTGCAGCTAGCTCACCCAGGAGCCAGCCAAACCCCAATGCTGCCAAAGGCAAAGCAAGCCATAAAGCGGGACGCGGTTGGTAGCGTGCTAATACTGCACGTTTTTCCCATATCAACCACAGGCTGATGGGGGCAACCAAAAACGCGTGGGTAAATGTCTCTGACCGCCACCAGATCGATACCATGCCCTGCACGGTATCTGCGTAAATTGCTGCCAGACCGAGCACGGCAAAAGTAATAGCAAGCGTTGCAAAATGCCAGGATAAAGTCGGCGCTGGCAAGACGGCGTTTATACGAGCAGCAACAGCTTTTATGCTCATTTCATAGCCTCCTCAATATAACGATCTATCTTTGACAAATGAGCATGCCAACTATACTGACTGACAACCTTGGCGCGCGCAGCCATGCCAATCTGACTAGCCAAGACAGGTGCGGCTAGCAGTCGGCTGATTTCTTTTACGTAATCTTCCGCATGGGTTGCGCAGAGTATGTCTGTGCCATGCTGTGCGTCAATCGGCTCGGCACAGGTGGATGAAGCAACTACGGCTTTAGCCATGGCCATGGCTTCAAGCACTTTGTTTTGAATGCCCCGCGCAATACGCAAAGGCGCCACAATGAGCGCCGCATGAGCAATATAAGGCCGTACATCGTCTACCGTGCCCGTGACCACGATACCTGCAGTTGGGTCAGTTGCAAGCGATATGATGGAAGCATCCGGACTGCGACCGACAACGTAGAACCTTAGCGCAGGATGCTGCTGCTTTAAGGTTGGCAATATGGAGGTTGCAAACCATAATGCAGCATCGATATTCGGCCAATAATCCATCGCGCCAGTAAAAACAATCGGTATTTCATGTGCAGGATACGGTGAGGGAAACTGATGCGCTGGTGAAAAAAAATCGGCATCAACGCCATTGCTCATCGCTTCTACACGATCAATACTCTCAGGCGCGGCCTGAACAAATAAAGCGGTCTCAGCCGCTGTCACAAAAAAAGAACGCCGTGACCGCTGTGCGACAGCACGTTCAAATTGCAGCAACTTTCGGCCTTCACGTCGATAAATCGACGACATTGGCCAGCGGTGCGTAGTGGCATATTGCGTCCATTTTGCCGAATCCATATCAACAAAATCGACCAAGGTTGGCAGCTGTTGCATATCTGGAATGTAATCCGCCATGACAGATGAAAAAACAACCGCACCGTCAATCGGCTCGCGCATACGGACGGCTTTAATCCAGTCGCGCAATCCTTTATCCCGATAATAAGGCAGCGAGAGCGCCTCGCCTGTGAACAACCCCACCAAGCTGCGCAGCTTAGCCAGTGATGGCGAAAGACGACCGATATACATTTCGGTGCACAAGCTGCGCACTTTTTCAAGATAAGGTGCGTCTGCAGGATCATCAATAAAGGTCCCCAGGTAAATCTGGTGGCACTGCGATAGATGTTTGAGCAGATTGTAAGAACGTACTTTATCGCCCTTATTCGGCGGATACGGTAGGCGATGCACGAGATAAAGCAGCTTGGCCATAGGCAATTCGCTCGTGTCTTAGTAACTTAGCCTAGATTCCGTACAATAAACGGACCTAAAAAATTTGCAACTGGCAGTGGCAGTCGGCGCCACAAGTTGATCATCAGCTTGTATTTTGGGTTGTTGGGATTATTTTGCGGAATACTCTCTCGTTGATAGAGTCGATATTCGTAATACAAAGGTTGCGGCTCAAAGCCCCAATTTTTCTTGAAAGAATACGGGCCCGTGCCGACTTTGCTGCGTCCGTAATCAAACACCTTGATGCCCCGCTTTGCCGCATGGCACATTAATGCCCAGTATTTGAAATCATTTGCTGCAAAATCACGCGCAGCGATTGCATCCCCAGCGTAATAGGGCAAAATTTCATCGCGAAAATAAAAACTCAACACACTGCTCAACGGATTGCCATCGGGTGAAACTACAGTCAGTATTTCGCAATCTTTGCCAAACTCATTTAACAGCGCCTGAAAGTATTTTTTGGGTAAGGCAGGCGTGCCATGTCGGTGCACATTATCGGCAAACAGCGAAAAAAACCGGTCGGCTGTTGAATCAAACTCTGCTCGCAATTGATAATTTATCCCTTTGCGCACCATCGCCCGCTGCTTGCGCGGAATCGCCAGCATATTGGCTTCTTCTTCGGCAAAAATTTCTTTCCGAAAAGTGACATACAAATCCTGCGTTGGCCAATCAGTATGGTGCGCGTGCAGGTTCCGGTATTCAAGATGCGCTACGCCTAATTCAAGTGCGAGCTTCTCGGCTGCGTTTTCAAGCATTGCGGCTGCTGCATCGTTATCCGCGACTACACCGCCATAGACAGCAAAAGGAAGTGAGGTTAACGAGTTGCCAAATAACCTGCTTTTAATTTGCGCGAGCGGAAGCACCCCTTCGATAACACCTTGCCGCATGGCATAAAGAAAAAAGGTCCGGTGACCAAACACTCGTTGCAGAATATTTTGCCAACCTGCCCGATGGAAAAATGTCGCATTCGGTGCTGCTGTGACATAAGCTTCCCATTTGGCGACCACATCCGAATCATTCTCTAATTGACCGATGGACAACGCATGGGGCAACGGTAAAACGCTATTTACCTTCGTCATGAGGGCAGGAAAATATGATCCATACGCCCCCATTGAAAATCATTCAACAGTCTTTTAAGCCTGTTTTCCATTCGGGAAATGTTGACGTAATGGCGAAATTTTGTCTTGGCACTAATACCTGCTATGCGTGGTTGTTCTTTATCCAGCTCCCATGGGTGAAAATAAAACACCGCCGCTTGACCATCGACTTGATTTACCCGCGAGATTAACTGCCGTGACAACGCATAGGGCATTAACCTGAAATAACCTACACCACTCGCCGGCCAATTACGCGCAAAAGCACGCACTGTGGTTGGTGGCACCTCCATGAGAGATGGGTGTGCTTCATGGGCAAATCTAGGCGCATCAGGCATGCCATAGTGATCGTGTTTTACAGGATAGACACTTGAACTATATCGATAACCTGCTTCTGCCAAACATTCAAAAGCCCAAACCCGATTTTTCGCCCCGATAGAAAAACTAGGCGCTCGGTAGCCAATGACTTGTACGCCACTGATGTCTTCTAAAATAGATTTGGCACGAATAATATCTGCAGAAAATTGCTGTGCATTCAAATCACTCACGCGCTGATGTCCATAGCCATGACTCGCTAGCTCATGTCCATCTGCAACAATTAAGCGAACAACGTCTGGATAGCGCTCGGCAACCCAGCCCAGCGTAAAAAATGTTGCTTTCACGTTATGCTCGTCGAGTATCTTCAAAATACGTTCGACATTCCGAGCAACTCGGCACTCACATGCATCCCACGTAGCACGGTCAATATGCGATGCAAATGCAGAGACTTGAAAATAGTCTTCCACGTCGATTGTGAGTGCATTATTGATCATGATTCCCCATCACTTTCCACATGCGACTTTTCGCTGCCTTTATCGCGGCTTGCACTGCCACTATGACCATTACCAATCCGGATTTTCTCAATCAACTTTTGGAGGGTGCGCAAAATAAGTGAATTACTTTGTTCTAACCGTAGCAAACTCCGCTCCAAGCGAACCAAACGGTCAACAACCCGACGCTTGTTCATGTCATTTAGCATTCGATCGGTCTCTGCTGCCACCGATGCATCTATTGCCAACTCTCCAAAATCAACCGCAGAAAAGTCTTCAGCAAAAGCACTCGGCGCATTAAGTACTCCAGCATTTACGCTGTTGGCTGCAGTGGTCGCGCCGGGCATAAAAGCACTGTCAGTAATTTCTGCGGCAATTTCATCAACATCTTCTTTGTTGAAGACTTTTTTATCTGTTAAAAATCCCGCCAATAACAAGCGATCGCAGATTGCATTGATACGCCGTGGAATCCCTGCGCTAGCGCGATGTACAGCACCATAGGCTGCATCATCAAACTGGGGATCACCCGTCGACCCTGCACACTTGAGCCGATGCTGAATATATTCCTGCGTTTCACTGACATTTAGCGGCCCTATATGACACGCTGCGATAACACGCTGCCGTAATTGTTCCATTTGCGGGCTAAGCAATATTGCGCGAAACTCGGGCTGACCTACCAAAAAGCTTTGTAAAAGCGCATGTGATTCAAATTGAAAATTGGACAACATCCGCAACTCTTCAACAGCACGCTGCGTTAGATTCTGCGCTTCATCTACTACTAATAAGCAACGCTTTCCCTGGCGAGCGGTATCAACCAAAAAAGCCTCTAGCGCTAACAACATATCGGCTTTTGCATGGCTGTTACTTCTTATACCAAAAGCTGCCGCCACCATGCGCAACATG
This sequence comes from Rhodocyclaceae bacterium UBA6160, assembly GCA_002422995.1. GTDB lineage: Bacteria > Pseudomonadota > Gammaproteobacteria > Burkholderiales > Rhodocyclaceae > Rugosibacter. The sequence continues at coordinate 7,686 of DIUK01000096.1, read as the reverse complement.
TCATCTGCGTCCAGCTGGGTACTCACCAACTGGGCTGCAATCACTTTATTTTGATCAAGTGCGGCCAACAAACCACGAACTATCGTTGTTTTACCAGCGCCAATTTCACCTGTAACAACAATGAATCCTTCATTTTGATGGATCCCATATTCCAGATAAGCCTTCGCTCGTCGGTGTTGCGTACTGTCAAAATAAAATGTGGGGTCCGGATTAAGCTGAAAAGGCTTTATCTTCAGCCCATAGTAGGCTTCATACATAATTGAATGACGCCTTAAAAGGTCATGGACAGAGACCCAGTTACAGCCTGCTCGTCATAACTATTTGCTGTCGGGCTATCTGAATCAGAGCTCGTCCGCCTGACACCAACGGTTGCCGACGTCTTTGCCCCGAGCCGGGTGGTTAATAAAAGCGACAATGAGCTCAACTGAGTATCTAAATTTGCTGTATCTCCTTTATTTCGGGAACGGCGACCATTAAGAGTAACCGCACTATCTGGCGTAAGCTTATGTGCCCAACTTGCCGTGAAGCCAGACTGGCGGATATTTGAACTTAAATCAAAGTCATCACCAAAAGTACCGCTGTTACCGATTTGTTGGTTATCACTCTTGTCATAAGCAAACGTTACTGTATTTCTAGCACCAGTGATCATAAATGATGCTTCACGACGACGCGCCAGGTAAACTCTTGAAGTAACAATCGTACCAAAAGCCTGCGCATTGGCAGGTATACCTGCTCGCATCAAGGCCAAACTTGCTTGTTGAGCTCGTTCGATGGGGTCAGGGAAAGCGCTTGTCAGCTGCAAATTCAACAAATCAAATGCTGACCCCAAAGCGGTATTTATCAGCTGATCACTGGGCGTATTTATATTTTTGCTTTGTGAAAGCTTCCATGCAGTCAGTGCAGTGCGATGGGTGAAATCTGCGTTATAGCTATCACCGAAGGAACGCCTTTCCTTGTTTAAAGTAACCGACGTACGCTCTGTCGGCGCCCAGTCTCCGCCAAAGCCCCTAACTGACCGCCATGTTTCTTGCACCGCACTGTAGTCATCTGACTCTCGACCGACTGTAGCACGCAGGCGTAACTGGGGCGTGATTCGAAATTCCAGCGAACCCGTAAAGCGTTTAGATTGGGTATCACGTGAGGTTTCACGGGAATTTTTTTGCTGTTGAGCATCAAACGACCAGCCAAGTTTCGCTATGCCAGTATCACCTGACAAACGACCGCTCCAAGATTCAGACGTTGTACCTGAACCTACGGATAGCTCGCCTTCACCTGACTTTGTCTTCGATCCGGTATAGCGTAAAAGATAATCCGCAAAACCAGCCAATCGCCCTTGAATATAAGGAGACCATTGATACGTTGAGGTTTCTGTCCGATTGACATTGACAGAGTCGTTATTTGCGCTTTGGGTTCCAAAGGCTGAAATAGCCTGCTGCGAGATTGAACCCCTACCATCTAAATATAACCACTGATCAATAAGCTCGACCTGTCCATCGGCATTAAGGGCACGCTGCTGACCATTTCTGTCACTGTCTTTTGCATAAAAATATTGTTGCCACTGGTATTTCAAATTACCTTTGACGCGTCCACCCTTTCCATGAATCTCTATCCCTGGGCTCAATCTGGTTACAAAGTCGCTCTGTTTGTTATTTTTCACTAAAGCGACGTTGTCCGTATAGGTAAAGTCAGAGGAAACCGACGGAATAATCTGCCATGCAGGACCATTGGACGCAGCCATAGCGCTAGTTCCGCCAGAAGATTCTGCTTCCTGCGCTTGTGCAAAACCAACCATGCAAAACGAGGCAAAAAAAACCTTGCACGTTACGCTCAGAGCGCTATTGGCTATGCGTTGCCTAAAATCTGATAAGAACACGAATAGACAACACTTCTGACAAAAAGATAAATGGTTATCCCTAACGAGCATCATCCTTGAAGCCCTTCTTGATACCTATCCTTATCTTCTGCTTGCGGCTCTTGACCATAACCATAACCATACCCGTAACCATGACCATCAAAATGTCCAGCGGTTTGATTTAACACAACCATTTTGACAGGACATACCTCAAGTGCCGCTACGGCATGCTTGACTTCGGCATAGCTAGTACTATCAGCCTTAACAACAAGCAAAACTTGCCCCATATGTCCCGCAAGCACCCTAGCCTCTGTCGTTACCAACAACGGCGGGGAGTCAAAAATAATAATTCGGTCTGGATAGCGCTGAACCATTTCGGAGAGCAGCTTATTCATTGCACTGCTTGCTAACAATTCCGTTGCGCGGGGATGAGGCGTACCAGCACGCAGCACAGAAAGCCCATTAACACTAGTTTTGAGCATCACTTGGCTTAAATCCAACTGTGAATCAAGCAGCACATCAAGCAAACCTTTTCCATGATCAAACCCAAACACCTTGGGTAAGGAAGGTCTCTCAACGTCGGCATCAACAAGCAAAACGGTATGATCCAGCTCCATGGCGATACTCATTGCCAAGTTTGCAGCCAAATAAGACTTTCCCTCCCCTGGCACGGCGCTCGTAACCATAATCAAATTTGCATCTTTGATCCTGGACGCATTTTTTCCTAAGACATTGCGCAACAAAGGACGTTTGAGAATACGCAACTCAGCACCCAATTGTGAGCGTGCGGATTCAGGCGTAATGATTCCACGGCTTGCAAGCGAAACCATATCCAACTCAACATCAACTCGCCTTGCAATATCACGCTCTGGGGTCGACTTAACAGTAGCAGCCTCAACTTTTTCGGTATCTGAAGCACTGGGATCTACCGCATGTGGTTGATCAATCTTATCTAATGGCTGATCAATCCGCTCATCAAAAGATCCAGAAGGCGTTTCAACGCCTGAATTTCGCAGCTCCGCCAGTCGCTTGGCCGCCTGTTCAATAATATCCATATCAGACCGCCCGCGAAACCATGATTAATGACATAAGGATAGCAACTATATAGACCAGCGCGAGAGAGCCTACACCCCCATAGAGTCTTACCTTCTCTTTTCGCGCTTTCAGTTTTTCAGTCATTGATGGGAAGCTTGACACAGAACCCAATAGAGGCAAACCAGTGATCTCACGCAAAGTTCTAGCATCAGAAAATGTGGGGCGTACCTGATAAGCCAGAAAACTCGTTAAGAACCCTGCCACCAAAGCCGCCAAAAACGCTAAGGGCAAAAGGACAGACCGATTTGGCGCAACCGGCCTCGGTGATACCCTTGGCGGATCAATCAACCTAAATTCAGCCACACTCGATACCGTTGACATCCCCTCAGAAATGGCCACAGACTCACGCCGCTGGACAAGGTCATCATAATTTTTCTTGATCGTTCCGTAGTCACGATTCAACTGCGCATACTGACTTTCTATTTCCGGCAAACGCTTAACGCTGCCGACAGTCCTAGCGTATCGCGATTCATATTCAGCAACACGCGCCCTGAGAGATGCAATTTGAGATTCCACTGCAACCAAAGCCGCCTTAAGCTGCGGCGAAACCGAATCACTATTCACTAAAGAGGAAGCATTCCCTGCTGCCTGCTTCCTTCTTGACTCTATTTCTCGACGCTTTTGCTCCTCAAGCTCTTTAATGACACGCCGAGCACCCCTCACATCAGGATGATCGTCAGTAAACCTTTGCAGTAAAACATCCAAACCCTGCTTCATTGCATCAATCCGGTTATCAATCTCCGGTACAGCAATAATCCCCTCCCCACTTGACTCGCCTGAACCAAGAATTTGCCGCCTCAAGGACGCCTTCGCATTTTCAGCTTCGCGCAATTCAAGCCGTGCCTGGTTCAATTGCGCATTTAAATCATTTAGCCGACCGCCACCATCTTTTTCACTATCTAGTTGAGCCTCAAGGTTTTCAAGCCTAAATTGCTTCAGGCGACTCTCGGCTTCTTCGAGCTTTTTTTGATACACCTTGATTTGATCTTCAATAAACTTGCGCGCTGAATCCGAGTCGTTCTGATTTCCGCCTAAGCCTGATTCAACAAATATGGTAGTCAAGGAACTAACCACTTTACGCGCCGTTTCGGGAACAGCATCTTGATACTCGATTAAATAAAGATTATCACGCCCGATGCTTTTGATTTTCACGGTATCAATCACATGGTCTATCAACGCTTCTTTTTCCTTAGGAGACTTCAATCCTAAATCCAAATCAGCCATTCGAACAAGCTTCTCTACATTCGGACGACTGATCAACGTCCTGCTTAATATGGCAATTTTTTGCTCAGTATTCCCCTGCACAACCAAGCCAGCCAAAAGCGGCCTCAACACAGAATCAGTATCCACATAAATACGTGCAGAGGCGCCATATTTATCTGGTGTCATAAAAATAGCCAGGCCAGCGACGATACCGACGACCCATGCTACAGCCACACCAAGCCAACGGTGCAACCACATACCCCGTAAGGCAAGGTGTATTTGCCGAACTACCTCATCTATTCAAAAGTCCTTTGTGCCGAATTAGAACCAGCTGCGAGGAACAATCAAAACATCGCCTGGTTTCATCTCAACGTTGGCAGAAATGTCTCCACGCTTTATCAGGTCCTTAAGGCGCACACTGTACTGCTTGTTACCTTCAGCGGATCGTAAAATCGTCGCCCCATTGCCATCAGCAAAATCTGTCACACCGCCCACAGCAATCATGACATCCAAGAGCGTCATTTTTTGCTTGTAAGGCAGAACTTGTGGTTTAGCCGCCTCCCCTACTACGCGTATTTGCTCGCTATAAGGACCAACAAACTGAGTAACAATCACTGTCACCACGGGATCGCGAATAAACTTAGCCAGTGCTTTTTCAATATCACGAGCCAGGGTAGTAGGGTCTTTACCCAAGGCAGGCAAGTCTTCAATCAGTGGCGAAGCAAGCTTCCCATCCGGGCGCACAGGAACTGACATCGACAGTTCAGGATTGCGCCAAACGACAATATTTACCGTATCGCCTGGGCCAATGTGATAGTTGTACTCACTATTTGCAGCTGTTGCAGGCGCAGGTGCAAACTCGCCATTCATTGCGCACCCGCTAAGTATTGATGCAATAGCTAGCACTTTCAATAAATTACACAAGTAACGCGCCCCCAAACCGAACGCCATGTTTTCTTTTAGCATTATCCATCCCCTAAAGACCAAGAAATCAAAATTTAGACCAAATTAAGCAGTTAGCATAGCACGAATCGCCATAATCACGCGACGATACGGGCCTGTAAACTACCTGTTTTTATTGATTTACCACTTTCAAAAGCGCCAACTTAAAGCAGTGGCAACAAAATGCTTCAGATCAATTCTTGCCTTGACTTGCAACATTGGCGCGCAATGGCCAAAAATCAAAGAAACTTGCAAATGCAACCATCAGCGGGAAAGTAATCGCCAGCATGCTCGTTGCAAGCCAAAGTTCTAACGCATAGGTGGGTGCACCGCTCGGCAAGCCAAATTGCTGAATTGCGACCATACGGTACAAGCTGTGCAATGCATAAGCCAAACCAGCGGCAACGGCAATCAAAACCAAACCGCGAAAGGGTTGCGGCAACGCAATAAAACGTGCGCCTTCGAACATCACCAGCACAATGAATACGCCAAAAACCATGGCGACATTGACCTGAACAAGAAAAGTCACGACATCCATACCCTGTGGCACGTCAAAAAACCACCACAAACCCTTTGCAATCACCGCAACGAAAACGGCTGAAAGTAATCCAAACCCAGGTTGCTTGGCCATCGCGGGTAAAACATTAACAATCAATTGCACTGGCCAAAAGTCCAGCAAGACCAGACACAAAACACCCACTACGCAGCTCAAACCAGCCGCTAAAGGCAACCAGGCGAGAAACAAACCTTTGGGGTCAAGCGCTGCTTGATAAAAAGGCGCGTGCTCAAGGAAACTGAAATTAAAAAGCCATTGATACACAAGCCAGGCCAGGCTATAGGCGGAGATAACTAAGGCAAAACCCATGGCCACAGGCTTGCCTTTGAAGATCAATGAAAATGGCCAGCATTGAAAAACAATAATCAGTGAGATGGTTATTGGCACAGCAAAAATCATGAACATATTCACAAACGGTGTCGGTGGCAGCATACCGCCCCCGACCGTGCTGTTGCCAATGAAAGCGATAATGCCTCCGACCAATGACATCAAGGCAATAAACGCCAAGCCGCGTATTGGCTGTGGCAAAGCGGCGATAAACGCCGGTTGCTGGCTGTGCCAAGCCAGGCCAATCACCATCTGCATGGGCACCATCGCTACCAAAATCAGGCTAACCCAAGTCAGAACAGCATCTGGCGACAGCGCCACTGAAATCCCTAATGAAGCGCTTACAACGAGAACACTAGCAATGATCCCCAGCAATGGCTGACTGTTCAGTTTCATTTTTTCTCCCCCAAAGTTTTAATTGTTAGCCTACTTTATTAACCAACTTTTTTCTAAACAAACATCTATTCCATCCGCAGCTGATTCAGTATGCGCTGAGCCTTTAACAAAACTGGCCGATCAATCATCATACCGTCTACTTTCATCGCATTTTGTCCCAACTGTCCACCACTTTCTACCTGCGCTAACGCCGAAATCACTTTTTTTGCCCAGGTAATTTCATCGCGCGTGGGTTGCCAGATCGCATTAACAATACTTACTTGGCGTGGATGAATGCACAGCTTAGCCCCCATACCCAGCGACTTGGCGTGTTGCGCATCCTGGGTAAGCTGTTCTGCATCATCCAGCGCGACCGTCACGCCATCAACCGGTGCAGCCAGCCCTGCCCAGCGCGAGACCACCACCAGTTGCGAACGCGCATACAGCAAAGCCGTCTCGCTGCCATCGCACTGCAGATCCAGCTGAAAATCAATCGAACCGAAGGCTAAGCGTTCCACACCATCGGCTTGGGCAATAGCTTGCGCATTGATCAAGCCTGTCGCGGTTTCAATGATAGGGATCACGCAGCAAAGCTTTTCTGTCATTTCATGAATGCGGGCTACCTGCTCCGCGTGCTCAGCCTTTGGCAACATCACACCAAGCATGTGAGCTTCTTTTATCAGCGCTAAATCATCAATAAACCACTCAGTATCTGCGGCATTAATGCGCACATAAATCGACGGCACATTGCTTCTAAAAAGGCCTTGATCCAACGCTGCTTCGATATGGCGGCGCGAAGCTGCTTTCTCTTCTGCGGCGACGGCATCTTCCAGATCAATGATGATTGCATCAGCACCAGAGTCCAGCGCCTTGGCAAACCGCTCTGGCCGATTGCCGGGCACGAATAAATAGGAACGCAGATCAATGCATTGCGTGCTATTTGTCATAGCAAACGCCCCAGGCAAACTTTCTCAGTAAGCGACCAGGCAAATTGAATCAAGCGCTCGATTTCATCTCCATTTGCCCCGCCAGCAAAGGCCGCCAGCCGCCGCGCTTTATCTTCCAGCTCGGCACGCGACAAGGTGTTGCCCGGGTCGCCCTTGGGTTCATCCACGCGCCCGTGGAATGTGCGGCCATCCGTGGTGGTCACGGTGACCTTGCCGATCCAGCGTACCGGATAAGCGGTGTCCACTTCTTCGTCGAGCTTCATGCTCACGCGGCGGCAAAAATCCGCTGTCGCCGCATCCTTGAAATGCTGGTCAAACTCGGTCAGGCCGGCAAAGCCAAACTGCGCCACCAGCGCCAGCACGGTGCCCATGGAAAACTTGGCCTGATG